>NZ_JARAMH010000007.1:0-241667 GCF_029524215.1 Kocuria oceani
GTTCACGACGTCGTCGCGGAACTCCTTGGGATAGGGCTTGGGCATGGTGTACATCCTTCCATCGACGCCTCTCAGCGCCACAGATCAGGTGTCACCTATCGGTGCATCAGTCCCCAGCTCCGACGGGTCACCCAGGATGGACCTGGCGTCATGGTCGACGTCGTCCGGGCATGACAAAAGCGCCCCACCCTGCAGGAGCAGAGTGGGGGCGTCAGCACACCCTTGGAGTGCGATCGACTAATCGATGAGCCCAGCCATCTCACGGGCCAGAGGGCGATGCAAGGACTCACCGAAGGTCGCAGTGAGGTGATGGGCGTCCCGGTAGATCAGATGGTTGCCGACGATGACCGGGCAGGCCGCCGCGTTGCACAGGTGGTCGTTGAGGTTCAGGTGCGTCCCGCCGCTCGACTCCGTCGCCGCCTGCTCCGCCGCGATCAGGTCGGTCACGAAGGCCTGAGCGCGGGGGCGGACACATTGCTCAGCGTTTTCCAGATGTGCTGACAGACAGATAGCGGGTGTCGCCCCCATATCTGGGACGTCAGCCACGACGCCTACTTCGGTCACCTCGGACAGCGTCCGGACGGTCTCAGCTACAGCAGCATTCCACTGGTCTGCCGTGTGGAGGCTGCCGTCCTCGTTGGGGCTGTTGCTGCGGTTGGCGAGGAGAACGACGTCCGGCCGCGAGGCCACCAGGCGTTCGGTTACCTTGGCTCGCCACAGCTCGCATGAGTGATATGGCTGACCGTTACGGCTCGCCGGAACATCGACGGTAGTGCAGGAGCTCTTCGTGTTGACGTCCAAGCGTATGGCCCCCTTCCTCAGCCATCGCATGCAGGGCTGGGAACCAGGAGGCGGCATGGGAGTCCCCGAAAAGGGCAACCAGGGCGCCTCCTGATTCGTGCCGAATTGGCAACCCGAGGCGTCGACGGAGGTCTTGTCCCCGTGGCACCCGTTGGAGTAGATGAGCGGATTGTCGGTGGCCGCTTTCCTAAGGGAGGGCTGCAGGTTTGAGGGCACGTATGCGGTGCTGACAGGGGGTCGTTGTGTCGCGACCTCAGTCGCCGTCCGCCCCGCATGGAGCGGTTGCCGCTCAGTAATTTTCCTCGTTGTCGCGGAGGCACCAACGATGACTGCCGTTCGGGGCTCAGTCCTTGATCCGGCCGCGGCGCGAGTCCAGCGACGTCACCGACTCCTCAGCGGCGTCACCGACCGGCGTCGTCTCGGGCACTTGGATCTCCGAGCGCAGTCGCAGCCGGTCCTCCGGAGTCGCCCCGAACTTCGCCACGCGCAGCCGGATCTCGGCGGCGAACTCCCACCGGCCCTTGGACCACATCTGGTGGTGCATCAGCGCGGTGTCCAGCAGCACGTCCCAGTCCGGCTCGGAGAGCATCCGCGCCGCCTGCGGGGAGGACCGCCAGTGGTCCCACCACTTCCTCGTGACGGGGTGCCACGTCTCACCACCAGGCAGGACGTCACGGGGTAGGGTCGGGCCGAGCTTCGTGGCCGACTTCACCAGCTCCCGCGGGCGGTTCCGCTCGTCGGCGAGGTTCGTGCGCTCCGGGGTGTCGCGAGATCGCGATCGCCCGTGCTTTGGGGCCGGGCCGCTACCGGCCATAGTGGTCACCTCCCACGATGGAGCTCGGAATAAGAGACATGGTCGGTGCTTCCGAAGCAAGGCAATTATTGTGAAAAAGCAAATTCACAAGGCATCGACATGCGACAGTAAATCGATGACACGACACGTTACGGTCACGTAGTCACGGCACTCGTGACATGGAATAACGATTCGGCACACATACAAAGTAAATGCCCACGTTGGTCATCAAAACGAAGGATACTCAGGTACATGCAATCCGTTTCAGACGCTCGGGTTGCATTAGTTGATCCTGGTTCGCATTTAAGATATTCGGGATCGTAGGCCCCGTGTCAATTGCGTGTGTGCACCCAAGTGATGCGGACTCCTAGGTACATCACCGTCTCAAGTATGGACAAATTTACTAGCGCAGGAGCAGGACTGCTCGAGCAGTTTTACTTTGAGCAAATCTATTAAGCATCGGAAGCTGCAGAAGGTCCACATTGTCCTTGTCTAGCGCTGCGTAATGAGGATGCATCATGACCAATACAAGTAATCCGGACTCTGTCATTGCCGACCCCGCCGTTTCACGCCGTCCTAATAGACGTGGACGTGCCTCGCGAAGGCGCCTGTTAGGTGCCGTGGCCTCTGGCGTTCTCGCTGGTCCCACGCTCATTCTCGGCGCAGCGCCTGCCCAAGCCGCGGCGACCGGCGTCTATGTGAAGGATGGCATCCTGGAGGTCAGGGCAGGAGCGGCAACCGCCAATCGCATCACCCTCGAGTTGATATCCGTCGGATTTGCTCAGCTGCGATATCAGGTCACGGACACCGGGGGCACCGTAGTTCCCGGTCCAGGGTGTTCAAAGGTGAATGCGAACGTCGCCCGGTGCACCGTCGGCGGAGTCAAGTCCATCCAGATCAGGACGTTCGACGGAAATGACCGGATCGCAATTAAGGGAAAAATTGGAACGTGGGTAAGCGCCGGTGAAGGGAATGACTACCTAGATCTCAGTTCTGGCAATGACGTTGCGTATGGCGGGCCAGGTGATGACCAATTCTACGGCTGGAGCGGTAAGGACCGTATGTATGGCGACGCGGGCAACGACACTATGTACGGTCATAAAGATGCTGACACCATGTATGGCGCAGATGGCACCGACCGGATGTACGGCGGCGATGGAGCTGACACCATTCACGGGCAAGCAAGCCTTGACTGGCTGTACGGAGAAAACGGCAACGACACCATGTACGGCGCCCAAGGCCCCGACCGTATGTACGGCGGTGCCGGCAAGGACAGGATGCTGGGCGAAACCGGACACGACGTCATGACTGGAGGCTCCGACAACGACAAGGTCAATGGAGGCAATGACAACGACATTGTCACCGGCGACGTTGGGGACGATGAGTTGGCCGGTGGTGGCGGCGACGACACGCTCAATGGTAGGGACAATCGGGCCGCCAACGACGAGCTCTGGGGCGAGAGCGGGAAGGATTCTTGCTTGATCGATCCCGGCGACGTCACGCACACTTGCGAATCTTGACGTCCCATGCAGCATGGCGTCCCCCTTTGTGCGCGCGGTCGGTATTGAAGCGTGCACAAAGGGGAGCCGCCAATCTATGGCTTGCGTGTTAGTAGTAGCCTGAGTCGGTCGGTCGCCTCCTGGATTTGTGCGTCGAGCGGGACGAGCATCTTCTGCTCCCACTTGTGGCCGTTCGCGGCGATCTCCGCGCGGCGCGGTCCGGGTCGAGGTCGGCCGGAGTCGGGATCTTGCGCTGCGGGTCGTTGGTGCTCATGCGTCAGTCCTCCTGGGGGGTGTTGGTGAGTGCGGCGTAGCGGGCCTGGACCATCTCGTAGGCCGGGCGGGAGCATGCCTCCGAGCAGTGGGCGGCGGAGACGGGGCCGTAGCCGTGCAGGCCGGCAGGGTCTCGGGAGCCTTTGAAGGTGCGGCCGCAGACGGCACAGACGTGCTGGTCGTAGAGCGGGCCGCGGCCGTGCTGGCAAGAGATCCAGCTACCGGAGGCGATCCGGTCGCAGTGGTCACAGTCCCCGGGGTCGTCGTGGATCTGCAGGTGGAAGGTCCCGTCGTCGATGGCGTATCGGAGCAGCGGCGAGAAGCTGTAGCTACGGCGGCACCGTCCGCAGTACTCGAATGCCCAGCGGTCACCCGTTGCGTCATCGCGCGTCCCGAGCCCACCGGCGGCCGGATCGTCCGTGGCCACCCGCCTACCGCAGAGCCCGCACCGCCCGGCGGTGGCCAGGTACCGCGTCCCGTCCTCTCGCACTCCGCCGACGCGAACGTGGAACACGACCAGCGCGCCCGGCCCGCGGATCTCCTGGGCGCCGAACGCCGGGGACTCCTCCGCGCTGGCCAGCAGCTCGAGCAGGTCCAGCTGGCCGTCGATCGTCTCGGCGTTCATGCCGCCCACCTCCGCTCCATGGCGCTGATGTGCGAGCCCTCCCACGGGTCGCACGGCTCGGCCAGCGCCCGGATGCGGCGTGCCAGGTCGTGGCGGCCGACGCGGTCGAGGTAGCGCTGGGCGGATTCGGTGTTCGTGAACCCGGCCCGCTTCACGACGGCCTGGGCGTTGCCCTCGAACTGGAGGAGGAACTCGACGTCCTCGATGCGGGCTTGCCGGCGGGCCTCCACGCACTGCGCGCGCTTGGCGCGGGCGGCTTCGCCGCGCTTCGACTGGGCGGTCATGCCGCACGCTCCTCGGTGCGGCGCCGGAGGTCGGGCATGAGCCGGAGGACGTCCTCGCGGTTCATGCGCCGGCACGCCTGCCTCGCGGCGATCACGTTGGCGTACCCGGCCTTGGAGGCCGCAGCCTCGCGGGCCACACCCTCCTGCAGTAGGCCGGCGAACACGTCGATCCGTGCGATCGCCTGGTCCCGCTTGAGCTGCGCAGCGGTACGGCGCGCGGAGGCGGTGGGGCCGGGGTGGCTCGACTTGGGGACGCGGTCCGCCTTGGGCTTCGGCGCCGGCTGCGGGCGGGTTTGGCGGCCGGCCCGGTAGTCGTCGAGCTCTGCCACGCGATAGCCGCGCCCGCCCTTGGCGTTCTCCACCGAGGGGATGCGCCCCTCCCGGGCGTAGCGGTCGAACGTGCGGATCGTGTGCCCCACGTACTTGGCGGCCTCCCATCGGTTGAGCACGACGTCCGGGTGGAATCGAGCCGGGGCCCCGTCCTCGGCGGGCGGCACAGAGCGCATGCCCGATCGGATCTCCTCGGCCGTGACGATCGGGCGGCGCGTCGGCGGGGCCATGTCCGTGCCGTGCCTCTCGGCGTAGGCCAGCGCCAGCTCACGACGACGCCGTGCGGCCTCCTCGACGGTGATGGCGGTCAGCGGGACGCGCTGCCGGGCGGTCGCCGGGCGGGCCGGGGTGATCGGGCCAGGCATCTCCTTCGCCCAGGGGCGGGGTGCCGGCGCCCCGGCCTGCGTGTGGTGCATACGATCCAGGGCGGCCATGTCGCCGGTGTCCGACGCCGGCGCCACGGCCGCGAGCGCGGTCGGGCTTGCCTCGCGGCGGGGGCGGGACGGTCGGCGGACGGGGCGCGCGAGCTTCGGAGCTTCCTTGGTGTCGCGCGTGACCGGGGTGACGGGCACGCGGGTCCTGGCGGTCGCGGTGCCGGACAGGCGCTCGGCCTCGGCGGTCGCCGCCTTGAGACGGTTGTGGCCGTGGCGGGCGCCGTCCTCCTTGATCCAGGCGGGGAGCGTGTCGAGGGCCTGCTGGGCAGGGTCCACGGGCGCGGGGGCGGGGGCGGGCAACTCGGCGGCGGGCGTCGGCTCATGCGCCGGGGCGACCGGAGCCGCCGGAGTCTCCGGCTGTAGGGCCTGGGCAGTCTCGGCGGTGATGCCGTGCCGGTCCCCACACTTCACGCAGACCATGACCTCGTCGGTCAGGACCGCGGAGGCGCGCTCACCGGTCTTGGGCTTCTTGCCCAGAGGTGCGAGGAAGATCCCGCACTTGTCGCACCAGATCATCGCTCCGTCACGCGGCATCGGAGACACCGCCCTCCGTGGCTGGGCGGGCACCGTGCTCGTCGATCAGGCCGACCTGGCGCATGAGGCGGGGCAGGGCGCTGAGGGCGCCGGCGCCGGTGCCGTGGTGCTCGAGCATGTGCTCCTGGTGGTTCTCGTCGATCAGCCAGATCTCCCACTCCGCGACGAAGAGCTGGGCGCGGCGGCCGGTGAGGTTGCGGGAGTCCGCGGCCGGCAGCGAGTGGAGGCGGACACCGTCGACCGAGCGGACGAGCAGGCGCGGGCCCCCGGTGCGACGCGGGGGGCGCGTGGGGTCGGTGATGGGCGGAGTGAGAATGCTGTGGACGAGGTGCACGGGAGTCTCCTTGAGGTGCTGGACGGTGAGGGGGATCCGCTCGAGCGCGCAGTGCAGCTGCTCGATGGCGTCGGGGCCGGACTCGTGCATGGCCGCGAGCGCGGTGAAGAACTTGCGGAGGTCAGCCACGGTCGGCCACCTCCTCGGCGCGGTCGGCGCGGGCCGCGGCCGGCAGGGCCACGAGCGCCACGGCGATGCCGGTGAGCAAGAGGACGATGGGCAGGCCGCCGGAGAGCGGGCCGGCCGCGGGGCCGAGCAGGTCGGTGATCGCCGTGACGACGGCGAGGAGTGCGTCAGACATGGTTGGTCTCCTGGGCTTGGCGGGTCAGCCGCGGCGGTTGCGGTGGCGCATGACGCGCCCGAGGGCCAGCGCCAGGGGGCCGCAGAGGGAGAGCCACCCGGCGATGCCGAGGGCGAGGGCCGCACCGAGGTGGCCGGTCACGAGGGCGCCGAGGCCCATGAGGACGAAGACGGCGCCGGCTACGGAGCCGAGCACGGCGAGCGCCTCGACGCGGCGGTCCACGGCGGTGCGGGTCTTAGCCGGCGGGAGGCCGGGCCACTCAGGGAGCTCGGGCAGGACGCCCGGCTGCTCGAGGGCGATCTGGGCGAGGAGCCGGTTGGCCGGGATACCGAGACGGTTCTCGATGGCCTGGGCGCGGCGGCGGGTGAGCTCGGCCTCGGGGGCGGAGCCGGACTCCAGCCGCTCGACGAACTCGATGGCGTAGCGGCCGTGCATGCCCATGGCCGCGGCGACGTCGGCCTGGGTGCAGCCCGCGTGGAGGCGCTCCAGGTGGAACTTCCGGCCAAAGCGCCGGCGCTGATCCGGGGAGAGGCCGGGAGAGTTGGGCTGGACGTCGAGACGCTGGGCACGAACCGCTGGGTGGTCCGGGGTCAAGAGCATCTTGTCGAGGGACATCGGTAGACTCCTTCTTGGATTCATGGCTTGGATCTGTCGGCCGCCGCCTGTTGCACCAGGTAGGCGGCCTTCTTCATGCGCTCTGGCGGGCGCGGTGGGCCGAGCGCGAGCGAGGGGTGGAACGGAACGGGTCGACCTGCTCGGCCTCGGTGGTGACGGCGGCCAGGTGCGGCTCCGCCTTCTTCTTCGCCGGCACCTGCCGGGTGTCCCGGAGCAGGGCCTTGATGTCCTCCGGGAAGAAGACGACCTTGTTGCGGGCCCCGCGGTGGTGGGCGACCTTCCCGGCGGCGGCCATACGGCGCAGCTCGTGCTCGCCGTAGAGGCCGGTCATCTCAGCGACCTCGGCGGGGGAGTAGCCCCGGAAGTCCTCGATGTCGCTCACGCCGCCACCTTCTTTCTGGCCGTCTTGGATTGGCCGTCAATTTGTCGGGCATCAACAGACACCTTGGTCAAAAAAAGATCGTCGACTCCACAGCCGAGAGCCTTCGCGATACGCAGTGCGGGTTCAGGGTTGAGGGTCTTCGCGTCTCCGCGGAGCAGGCTGCCGAGGTAGCTGTGCGTTTTCCATCCGGCCAGCTGTGCGAGCTCCCGCTGGGATACGTCTTGGATGACAATCAGCTTCGCCAGCTTCTTGCGGTCGTGGAGTTCCATCCAGAGATCTCCTAACTGGGGGACGGGTGTCTCGATGCGTTTCACTGTATGAGGTTTCCTTCCTGGTGTCCAGCAATCTCCGACAAATGTATGGCCTTGGTGCCCACGTGGCAAGAGCATGACGCCCTAAATCCGCGCCGTTTCGCGCTAGGGTGGGGGTGATTTGGGCGACTTCTTAGTGCCCACCCCCGCGTCAATCTCAGTGCCCGTTCGTTCGCACCGTCCGGGAATCCCAGTCAGGATCGAAGCGTGAACGCACCTCAGACACTCGGAGCACTCATCCGGGACAGGCAGGCCAGCACCGGCTGGTCCCTCCGCGACCTCTCGGATCGGTCCCCCGCAGGGGCCGGCCTGAACAAGGACCGATGGGGGGAGTTGCGCCGAGACGAGGCTAAGACCTTCTCCGGCGCGCAGCTGCTCGGCATCGCCGAAGCCCTCGGTGTTCCCGAGAGCACCGTCGGCCGCGCAGCGCTGGCCACCATGGGCGTTACTGCCCAGGCCGGCAGTGCAGTACGGATTGAGGACGCCGTTCGCACCGACAACGACTTGAGCGAGCACGACCGCCGGATCCTTCTGGCAGTCCTGCGCGAGATGCGGACGGAGCGTGGTGGGAATGCAGTCAGTACCGCCCCCATTACCCACGCGGGGGAGAGCCCCGCGACAGACCCGGAGCGCAGTGAGCGCTCCTCCGAGGAGTCGTCGCTGGAGTGGGTGGAAGCTGGATCGCGTGACGATTTCCACCCTGCGGCTGACCGAGCAGCCCAGGAGCGCCACGATCGTCGTGAGCGCCCCACGGGGGATTCTTTTTCGGCCGAGGTATCTACCTCCCCTAGGGGTAGGGTGCGCCCCGCGGTGACTAGCGCTGAGGAGGACGAGCTGGCCCGCCGGCGCCGCGAGCGCGAGGCGGCGAGCGCCGAGCAGCAGGAGATCCCGCTGCCGGACGAGGACCTGATGGCCGGCTACGACGCCCCCTCGGAGGGCCGTGCCATGCGTGAACAGCAGGACGCCGACGCCGAAGGCTCGCAGGACTAGATCACGAATCCGCTCGGGCTGGGCGGGGAAAAGGGGAGAGATGGCGAGTAAGCCGCAGAAGACCGTCAGTTTCTGGCAGCTTGTGGATGTCCGTGATGGAGAGGCATTTAGGGACGAGCCATGGCCCGAGCACCTCGCGTCGCTGCATGGTGCTCGCCACGCAGCCGTAGTCTCAGGCGTTGAGGTCGCCGGCAAGGTGCGTTCCTTCACGGTCCCCTCGGAGCTGGAACAGTACGTGGCCGATGGTGTTCAGCAGGGAGCTCACCCTGAGGCGCACCGTCTGGGCATGTACGGGGTATCGGTCTGGACGGAGCGAGACACCCTACCCGTGCAGGCCAATAGGCGGACCGGCGATCAAGCTGAGATGCGGACCAACTCAGAGGAGTGGGCCGCCGTTGACAACCTTTTCGTCTGGTTCCTTCCATTCGGCAACATGTTCGCTGTCATGCGGGAGAACAACTCAGCTCCCCGCGAGGGTGCCTTCGTCAGCTGGCTGACCCAGGTCCTGCGGAGGGAAGGCATCATGGCTGACACTCAAATGCAGCTCGATGTTGCACCCGTCATTGACGAAGAACGGCGCCGGAAGCTTCGGGAGGCAACTGGTGCTCGTCAGGTGACACTAGGTTCCGTGATCGGGTTGCAAGACGGCGGGATGGGGTGGATGGAGACTCTCTTTGCCCGCGGGCCGCGTCGTAACTTCCAGTCCCTCAACGTGGAGTTGGTCGTCAAGAAAACTCAGGATTCTACCCCCGAGGACATGGCGAACCTCCTAGACTGGTTCGAAGAGACATTCGGTAGTCTCGAGGCCGATCAGGGTGGGGCGACCAAGGCCTCGGCAAAGGTCAATCTTGAGGGCCAGCGTCGCTCCGAGGAGGTCAACTTGCTGCGGCATCGTCTGACGCAGAAGGTTCGCGTCGAGCTGGGCACAGAGCAAAGCCAGAGCCTCAAGGCAGAGCGAGCCATGGACCGTCTCGTGTGGGCGTACTCGCGGAACTACACCGACTTGCTTAAGGCCGCCGAGCTCGACTGACAGTTAGAGGAGGAGAGCATGGGCCGCGACACCCCATCATTCGAATCTCCAAGTCGATGGTCTCCGCTCTTTGCGGCCGCCGTCCTGCTAGCCCTGGGCCCCGTGGCGGCCCACTTCATGCAAGCTCCCATGGCTGACTTGAAGGAAGATGCCATCACGACTGGTCTCACCAACGTGGCGACAGTGGCCGGCGTGTCGAGCGGCCTGTCGCTGGCCGGCCTTGCCGTGCTGAGCCTCCAAAGTGAGAATCTTCGAGCCCTACTGCGGGAATATGGCGGTATCGTCCGCTACTTCCTGTTCGGCGGCTACGCCGTCGTCGTCACGGGCGCGTTGTTGTGTGGCTTCATCGCGATGTTCCCTGGCTGGCCACCATCCCGATGGATCCTCGTCGCGGTAGCCGTCTATACCCTTGAGCAGCTGATCCTAACGGCACTACTCATCAGCAACGCCTACGCATGGCACAACGCCCCCCGTCGAGTGCCGCGACGGGAACGTCCTGGATTCAGCGCAACCACACGCAGTTAGATCGACCGGTTCGCGCGCGTGTCGAGTTTCTTGTCCTGTCCCCAGGACGCTTTACGTTCGAACACATGGACCCATGGGCTGTGCTCCCCCCGCACATCACTGTCCAGCACATGACGCTGGAGAGGCTGTCGGCTGTAACCGACGGTCACTCCACGATTTGGCTGGACGACCGACTGACCGAGACCGAAGCTCGCTGCGCGCTGGCGCACGAGCTCGTGCACCTTGAGCTCGGACACATCGGCCACCAACCTCAGGCGGTCGAGGAGAAGGTCAGGGAGGATGCGGCTCGAAGGCTGCTACCCCTCCAGGCCCTTTACACCCACCGGCACTGGCAGGGCCGGCTGTACGGGTTGGCCGAGGACCTCGGCGTCACGGAAGCGGTCCTCACGGATCGGCTGCGCTGGCTGACCCAGGAAGAACGCCTGCTCCTGGGGCTCCTCTTCTGGGGTCCAGGCGAGAGCTGAGGGCCCGTTGACGTTGTCAACGACGGTCCGTCCGGGCAGGCAACCGTGGCGTTTCATTCCGCACAGTTCCGGGGGTGGTCCGTAGCGTTACCCCAGGTTGCGCGGTGTTCGACTCCCTCCTGGGGCACACCGAACGGACCGCCGAGAGCCCCGTTCCGACCGGCTGGTGCGCCGGTCGGAACGGGGTTTCCCCATGTCCGGGGCTGGGTGCCACCAGGATCGCTGTGGCCGGCTGGGGGAACGAGCACGTCCGGCACCCCGCAGCCGCCCCCCTGGTGAGCGGCCGGAGCGGCCGCCGCCGGCCGTCACCACCGCCCCTGCGAGCCTCCCGCGCTCCGTGGGCTTCAGGCAGACTCACGTGTGCAGCCCTGAGCGCTCCTGGGCGGGCCTGGACGTTCTCTTCCGGTGGCCCCGCTTGCTCGACGCGCACGAGGGCGTCGCGGCACGTCCGTCAGCGCGGGAGCGTTTCGCGAGCGTGGTCGATGAGCTCGCCGACCATGCCGACCCAGACCTGGCGTTGGAACTGGGTCAGCGGCTCCGCCCCTTCGGCGACGGCGGCCTGCAGCAGGTCGTGGAAGCGGGCGATGTCCTCGAGGCGCTCCGGACTGATCATACTTTTGAGGCTATCCGAGATGTCCTGCGTGCCCCGGACAGGCCGCAGGCTTTCGCCTCGACTCGGCGCCGCCGGGCGCCTCGGCCGTGGAGCCATACAGCTGAGGGGGTGCCCGAGGCCACATTACCGTCTGGTAGTTTACTCTCGGCACTGGCTCACACCGGTGCGGCAGCCCGCGCTGCGCCGTTCCCTGACGGCGTCCGGCTGCACCATGCGCTCACGCGCAGCGGAGCGCCCCCACCCTCTCCCGGGCGGGGGCGCTTTCGTGTGGCTCCCCATGTTCGCGCGGTGGGGGCAGCACCGAGCGTTGAGGGTGCTGGGGGATCCTCGATCCCCATCGGGCCGGATCTGCTCCCGGTGTTCCGGGAGCGGACGCAGGCCGGGGAGGTCACCACTGGAAAGTGCGGCGCTGTGGCGCGCCACGAGCCGGCGCAGAGACAGGCATCCGCACGCATCCAGCGACATCAACGGATCGATCATCTCGTCGTCGGGGATTCCGGTCCGTTCCGGGGTGCGGGAAAACGCTTCGTCGGCCAGGCTGTCGCACCCCCGTCGTCGCACCCCTGTCGTCGCGACGGATGCGCAGCCTGCCGCGGCCGGGAGGCCAGGCGTGAGCGCGGCAGCCCGGAGGATGACTCGTCACGCAGTGCGGTCGTGATGGCGCTCCAGGAGTTGGCAGGTGAGAATACGATCCTCACCCGCGGGGTCGGGTGAGGTCCCTCGCAAAGAGTCCTGCCGCTCATGACACTCGAGGAACGGCTCAGCAGCCGTCACAACCTTCTCAACGCCGTCCGCATCGTGTTCGCGGCCATGGTCATCCTCGGTCATGCGTGGCCGCTCACCGGTGTCTCCGGGCACGGCCCGGAGTTCCTCTCGGACGTGGCCGTCAACGGCTTCTTCCTGGTGAGCGGTTATCTCATCGCGGAGAGCCGCACGCGGACGCAGTTCGTCCCCTACCTCTGGCGGCGCCCCCTGCGGATCTATCCGGGTTTCCTCGTCAGCCTCCTCGTGATGGCGGCGATCTTCGCGCCGCTGGGCGCCCGCCTGGGCGGCCAGGCCTTCGACCTGCGCTCGGCCGCGGGTTTCGTGGTGTCGAACAGTACGCTCAGGATCACCCAGTGGGAGATCGACGGGTCGCTCGCCGGAGCCCCCGTCGACGGGGCGTGGAACGGCTCCCTGTGAACCCTCTTCTACGAAGCGGTCGCCTATCTCGCCCTGGGGGCAGTGCTCAGCCTCTCCGTGGCCGTCCGGCGAGCCCGGTGGGACCTGCCCGCGCTGGCCCTGGCGGTCACCGGCCTCCGCGTGCTGGCCGAGGGCCCGCTGGAGGTCACCACCACCCACTACCTCAACGGGCTCCGGCCCACCGGCTACTTCCTGGCCGGCGCGGCCGTCTGGGGCTGGTCCGACCGCTGGAGACCACGCCCGTGGCACATGGCGGCCGCGGTCGTCGCGTACCTGGTCCTGACCAACGAGGGCTGGGCGGACCTGTTCGGCCAGTTCCCGCTCGCCGTCGCGGTCCTCGGCATCGGGTCCCTGCCCTCCCGCAACTGGACGACCCGCACGGACCGGTCCTACGGCGTCTACATCTACGCCTATCCCGTCCAGCAGCTGCTGGTCATGCTCGGCACCGCGGCGTGGGGCGTCAGTACGAACATCGTGCTCACCGTGATCCTGGTGCTGCCCCTGGCCCTCCTGTCCTGGACGCTCGTGGAGAAGCCGGCGCTGCGCGCCGAAAGACTCCTCGACCCGCGGGTCCCGGTGTCGCCGAGCCCTCAGTAGACGGACTCGGCGGTCGACGGCTGCGCGGCGACGCGCGGCTCCGGGTCTCGCTGCCGGCGTGCGACGGCCTCCGCTGTACGCGGCGCCGGTTCGCGCGGCCCGGGCACCGTCCGCCGCGTGCGGCGCGGAAGTGGGGACAGCCCGACTCGGTGCATTCGCATAAGTTAAAAGGTATTCCGCGAGAAGCGGCCCACCCGATCTCGTCCCACCCTCGGCAGGGCGGCGAGCCGGGCGCACGATCCTCGCTCACCCCGGCGGCAGCTCGCCGGAGTGGCCGCTCCGGAGGGGAGACCCGGGGCGGTCAGGGCCACGCCTGCGGACCCGACCAGGGGAGGAACCATGAGCGTCACCATCATCCGGCAGTGGGTGGGCGGAGGGGCCCGCCACCACCACTACGAGACCGTCGAGGAGGCCGCGGAGGACACCAAGGACTTCATCGCGCGGCACGTCGACGAGGACATCGCCCCCGACCGCCTGGAGGCCATCATCCGCAGCGTCATCGACAGCCACTGCGTCCAGCTCGACACCCGCACGGGGGGCATCATCACCGGGCAGGGCCTCATCGTCTAGGGCACGCCGGGACCGGGCCCGGGTCCGTGCAGAGCGGACCCGGTCCCGGCGTCCGCACTGCACCTGCGAGCAGTGACCCGGAGCGGGCACGGGTCCCGGCCCGCACCTGCCGTTCCGTCCGGCGCTCCCGGGCAGGGTCCACGGCCGTGCGGGCCCTTGGCCGGACGGCGGCCGCCGCCGGGGGAGGCCCGGACCGTGACGGCCCGTCCCCGGCGCATCCACAGGGGCTCCCGCACCGGTAGTAGGGGTGAGGGCACCCGCGCAGTATGACGTCCGGCGGGCCACCGCCCGACCGGCCGCTGCGACGTTCATCGAGGTGAGCACGATGGCCCAGATCCGGCTCTGCCCGTGCGGGGCGCCACCCGTCCACGGGCCGTGGTGCTGGGCGTGCGCCCAGGAGCAGGAGAGGCAGCACCGCCCGCTCGGCGTGATCACCTGGGACACCTCCGACCTGGACTGAGGCAGCGCCGCCCGCCTGCTCGCCACCGTCCACCGGCCGGGTCCGCACGGGACCGGTCCCGGGCGGCCTCAGGTCGGCACGCATGGCAGCGGTTCCCGAACGCGAACGGCCGCGGACCGGTCCGCATGGCAGCGGCTCCGAAACCCGGGCGGCCGCGGGTCGGTCCGCACTGCACCGGTCCCCGGACCCGGGGGCCGCGGTCCCGCTCCTCCACAACCGGGCCTCCGGGGCCGCGTCCCGGGCCGGGAGCGCAGGACCCTGGGTGCACCCCGACACCGGGGCCAGCCCGGCCGAACGGCCGCCGTCCAGAGGAGTTCCCGATGACCGAGCAGATCACCGTCCGCGGCTACGTGGCCACCGACCCCGAGTCCCGCAACCTGCCCGACGGCACCGTGGTGGTGACCTTCCGCCTCGCCTCCACGCCGCGCTGGTTCGACCAGCAGAGCTCGGCCTGGCGCGACGGTCACACCAACTGGTTCTCGGTGCAGGCGTTCCGCGCGCTGGGGCTCAACGCGCTTGCGAGCATCAAGAAGGGTCAGCCGGTGGTGGTGGTCGGCAAGCTGAAGGTCCGGTTCTGGGAGGGAGAGCACGGGCGCAACACCGCCGTGGACGTGGATGCCGTCTCCGTCGGGCACGACCTGGCGCTGGGCACGGCCTGCTTCCAGCGCACCGTCACCTCCTCCCCGGCCGCGGAGCAGAACGGGACCACCGGCCCGGACGGGGAGAGCACGGCGCAGCCGGCCCCGGGGGAGGCGGCGGGGGCCTCCGGGGAGAGCCGGGACCCGGCCGAGATCGACCCGCCGGCCCCCGAGGGCGTCGACCCGGAGACCGGCGAGATCCGTCCCGGAAGCGAACCGGGCCGCCGCCCGCGCCGGCAGCCCGCGACGGCCTGAGCCGCCCGGCCGGCCACCGCCCGCAGCCCGGCCGAGCAGGCGCGGGGCCCAGCCGTTCCCGCTCCGTCCCCGCCGATGGGCGGGGGCGGAGCGGGGTAGCCTTGAGGGCATGGCGGAATTCATCTACACAATGTCCAAGGCCCGCAAGACCGTGGGCGACAAAGTCATCCTCGACGACGTCACCATGTCCTTCTACCCCGGCGCGAAGATCGGCGTCGTGGGACCCAACGGCGCTGGCAAGTCCACCATCCTCAAGATCATGGCCGGCCTCGACCAGCCCTCCAACGGCGAGGCCCGGCTCAGCCCCGGCTACACCGTGGGCATCCTGCTGCAGGAGCCGCCGCTCAACGAGGAGAAGACCGTCCTCGGCAACGTGGAGGAGGGTGTCGGCGAGATCAAGGCCAAGCTCGACCGCTTCAACGAGATCTCCGAGCTGATGGCCCAGCCCGACGCCGACTTCGACGCCCTGATGGAGGAGATGGGCCGGCTGCAGGAGGACATCGACACCGCCAACGCCTGGGACCTCGACTCCCAGCTGGAGCAGGCGATGGACGCGCTGCGCTGCCCGCCGCCGGACGCCGACGTCAAGGTCCTCTCCGGTGGTGAGCGCCGCCGCGTGGCCCTGTGCAAGCTGTTGCTGCAGAAGCCGGACCTGCTGCTGCTCGACGAGCCCACCAACCACCTCGACGCCGAGTCCGTGCTGTGGCTGGAGCAGCACCTGAAGGACTACCACGGCGCCGTCATGGCCGTGACCCACGACCGGTACTTCCTGGACCACGTGGCCGAGTGGATCTGCGAGGTCGACCGCGGACGCCTCTACGGCTACGAGGGCAACTACTCGGCCTACCTCGAGACCAAGCGCGCCCGCATGGAGGTGCAGGGCAAGAAGGACGCCAAGCAGGCCAAGCGCCTGGCCGACGAGCTCGAGTGGGTCCGCTCCAACGCCAAGGGGCGGCAGGCCAAGTCCAAGGCCCGCCTGGCCCGCTACGAGGAGATGGCCGCCGAGGCCGAGAAGACCCGCAAGCTCGACTTCGAGGAGATCCAGATCCCGCCGGGACCGCGGCTGGGCAACCTCGTGATCGAGGCGAAGGACCTGCAGAAGGGCTTCGGGGACCGCTCCCTGATCAAGGACCTGTCCTTCTCCCTGCCGCGCAACGGCATCGTGGGCGTCATCGGCCCCAACGGCGTCGGCAAGTCGACCCTGTTCAAGACCATCGTGGGCCTCGAGGACCTGGACGGGGGCGAGCTGAAGATCGGCGACTCGGTGAAGATCTCCTACGTCGACCAGAACCGCGCGAACCTCGACGCCAGCAAGTCGCTGTGGGAGGTCGTCTCGGACGGCCTGGACTACATCAACGTCGGCAACGTGGAGATGCCCTCGCGCGCCTACGTCTCGGCGTTCGGGTTCAAGGGCCCGGACCAGCAGAAGAAGGCCGGAGTGCTCTCCGGCGGCGAGCGGAACCGGCTCAACCTGGCCCTGACCCTCAAGCAGGGCGGCAACCTGCTGCTGCTCGACGAGCCGACCAACGACCTCGACGTCGAGACCCTCGGCTCGCTGGAGAACGCGCTGCTGGAGTTCCCGGGCTGCGCCGTGGTTGTCTCCCACGACCGGTGGTTCCTGGACCGGGTCGCCACGCACATCCTCGCGTGGGAGGGCACCGAGGAGGAGCCGGACAACTGGTACTGGTTCGAGGGCAACTTCGAGGCGTACGAGGCCAACAAGGTGGAGCGCCTGGGCGCCGACGCCGCGCGGCCGCACCGGGTCACCCACCGCCGCCTGACCCGCGACTGACCGGCACTCGACGCGGACCGGGGGCGGCCCCGGCCGACGCACGGCAGGGGCCCGTCCGGCCGGGAAGAAACTGTTCTTCCCGGCCGGACGGGCCCCTGCGTCGCACCGGGGGCGGAGAAGCTAGGCGAACTCCGGGAAGCGCATCATGCCCTCCTGGGCGGTGGTGGCCACCAGCCGGCCGTCCCGGGTGAACATCCGTCCCACGCCCAGCCCGCGCGCCGAGGAGGCGTTGGGCGAGGACTGCACGTAGAGCAGCCACTCGTCGGCGCGGGCCTCGCGGTGCCACCACATGGCGTGGTCGAGGGAGGCGAGGTTCATGCCCGGCTCGATCCAGGTCTTCCCGTGCAGCCGCAGGATCGGCTCGAGCAGGGTGTAGTCGCTGGCGTACGCCAGGGCCGCGCGGTGCACGTCCGGATCGTCGGGCAGCGGCTTGAGCGTCTTGATCCACACCGCGTTGAACGGCTCGCCGCGGGAGTCGGGCTGGAAGTAGATGGGCTCGGTGATGTAGCGCATGTCGAAGGGCCGTTCGTGGGCGATCGCCTGCGCCTCCGGGGCGTCGATGTGGCCCAGCAGCTCGACGGCGCTGGGCAGCGACTCGGGGTCGGGGAGGCCGCGCGGCGACTCGTCCTGGTGGTCCAGGCCGCGGGCGGGGACCTGGAAGGAGGCGATGGCCGAGAGGATGGCGCGCCCGTCCTGGTAGGCGTGCACCCGGCGGGCGGAGAACGAGCGGCCGTCGCGGATCCGCTCCACGCCGAAGGTGATGGGCTGCGACACGTCCCCGGCGCGCAGGAAGTACGCGTGCAGGGAGTGGATGATCCGCTCCGGCTCCACCGTGCGCATCGCGGCGGTGGCGGCCTGGGCCAGGACCTGCCCGCCGTAGACCCGGCCGCGGGCGGGGGAGATGGAGTGGCCCACGTAGATGTCCTCGAGGGTGCGGGCGCCGCCGCCGTCGGCGAGGTCCAGCATGTCGAGCAGCGCCTGCGTGGGGTCCGGGATGGGGCTGTAGGTCATGGGCTTCACTCTAGCCAAGGCCCCGGTCCTTCCCGCCGCCCGCCCGGGCCGCGGCGCGCTGTCGTGGCGCTCTCGCGGTGGTGGCCGGGTGTGATGGGATGGGGAGCATGTCTTCCCTGCTGATCCCCATCCAGATGCGCTTCGGCGACATCGACAGCTACGGCCACGTCAACAACGTCACCATGCTGCAGTACCTGGAGGACGCCCGGGTCCGGCTCATGTCCCGCGCGCTTCCCGAGGACGCCGCGGCGGGGATCCCGGAGGGGGCGTCGTTCCGCTCCCTGCTGGGGGAGCGGCAGACCGTGATCGGGCGCCAGGAGATCGAGTACACGGAGCAGCTGCTGTACCGGCCCGAACCGGTGTTCGTGCGGGTGTGGGTCTCCTCCGTGGGCGGGTCCAGCTTCGTGCTGGACTACGCGGTGCAGGAGGAGGACGGCTCGCGGGTTTACGCCGT
Organism: Kocuria oceani; assembly: GCF_029524215.1. NCBI lineage: Bacteria > Bacillati > Actinomycetota > Actinomycetes > Micrococcales > Micrococcaceae > Kocuria > Kocuria oceani. The sequence goes on from NZ_JARAMH010000007.1 coordinate 18,098, forward strand.
GGCGCAGACCGCCGTCGTGCAGATCGACCGGCGCACCGGGCGGCCCGTCCGCCTGGACGGTACGCAGCGGGAGCTGCTCGAGCAGTGGGTGGACGCCCCCACCCGGTTCGCCCGCCGGCCCGCTCCCGCCGAGGCCCGAGCCCGATGAGCCGTTCTCTGCCGCTGACCGACCCGCGCGACGTCGCGGACCTGCGGACCTTCCTGACCCGCGCCCGCGGGGTGGACCCGCAGGGCGCGGTGCGCTTCCAGGCGCGCGGGCGCGCCGTGGGCGCGTACGTGTGCGTGCTGGAGCCCCACGGCCTGCTGGACCGCACGCCCACGGTGCTGGGGCTGCGCACCGCCGCGCTGGCCCGCGAGCACGACCTGGACGTCACGGTCCCGCTGGGCGGGGTGCTCGACCGGATGCCCCGGCAGGGCCAGGAGCAGGCCGAGGTGGGGCTGCCGCCGATGGACGCGGCCGTCTCCTGGGCCGGCATCGCCCCGCCGCTGAGCGGGTGGACGCCGGTGGGCGCGGTGGCCGGCGACGCCGTGCGCGAGACGGCCCGGGCGGGGATCGCCGAGGTCGCCCGCACGGTGCCCACGGACGCCGGAGCCGCCGTGGTGGACACCGTGCGCTCGCAGGTCTGGAGCCGCTCGTCGGGATGGGCCGAGGTCCTCGCCGGGCGTCTGGGCGGCGCCCCGGTGCCGGACGGCGCGGCGTTCGCGGCGTACTCGCTGGGCTTCCTCCGCCCCGGCGCGGAGGTCGCCGTGGCCGAGAACGGCCGCTGGGTGCGCCTGAGCACCCCCGGCGGCCACGTGCTCACCAAGCGCTGAGCCCGCCGCCGCGGACCCGGGCTCAGCCGGGACGGTTGATCATGGCGTGGGCGGCGCGGTCGAAGTAGTCCCAGATGATCCCGTCGTGCAGCGGCGAGAGCTCCAGGGTGTCCAGGGCCGCGCGCATGTGCTTCAACCAGGTCTCCCGGGCCCACACGTCCACGGGGAACGGCATGTGCCGCATCCGCAGCCGCGGATGCCCGCGCTGCTCGGAGTAGGTGGTGGGCCCGCCCCAGTACTGCTCGAGGAACATCCGCAGCCGCTCCTCGGCGGGGCCGAGGTCGTCCTCCGGGTACAGCGCCCGGAACCGCTCGTCCTCGGCCACCCGGGCGTAGAACTCGTGCACGAGCTTCACGAACGTCTCGTGCCCGCCGACCTGCTCGTAGAACGACGCCGACGTGCCCGCCTCGGCCTCCTGCCGCTCGTCGCCGACCTGCGGCACGGGCCGGCGCAGCTGGGACAGCGGCGCCCCCACCGAGAAGGACCGAGACCCGGGCGGGGCCGCGGCCGCGGGGTCCGTGCGCGGGGCGCCCCCGGGCTCACCGGAGGACTCAGGAACGGGCCCGGGCGGCCTCTGCTCGCCGCTCATGCCCGCGCCACCTCGTACCGGGCGTCCACGGCCTGGCCGCGCACCGCGCGGGCGGTGGCGTCGCGCTGCTCGAACACGAGCCGGCGCAGCCCGTGCAGTTCCTCGGGCAGCCCGGCCAGGAACGCGTCCGTGGCGTCGACGGTCCGCGGGGCGGGGATGTTCGGGTACATCCCCACGGCGATCTGCTGGGCGAGCTCGTGGGTGCGGGTGCGCCACAGCTCGGGCATCGCCGCGAAGTACCGCTCGGCCCAGGGCTCGAGCAGGGACGGGTCGGCGGCCGTGCGGAACCCGTCGATCGCCGCCTCCTGGATGGAGTTGGGCAGCGAGCCCGTCACCATGATCTGCTCCCAGGCCCGCGCCTTGGCCTCGGCCGTGGGGACCGCGGCGCGGGCGCGGGCCGCGGCGATGGCGCCGTTCTCGGTGTTGTCCTCGGCGAGCATCGCGTCCACCGCCTCGTCCCCGAGGCGTCCTCCGGCGCACAGGGCGGTGAGCACGGCCCAGCGCAGGTCGGTGTCCATCGCCAGGCCCGCCAGGGACCGGCTCCCGTCGAGCAGCTGCTCGAGCACGTCGAGCTGCTCGGCCGTTCGGGCGTGCCGGGCGAAGGCCCTGAGGAACTGCAGCTGCTGGTCGGACCCGGCCCCGGCCTCCTCGGTGAGCCGCCACAGCCGGTCGGCGGCGTCCTGCTGCACGGCCTCGCGCACCGGTTCGGCCACGTAGCCCTCCAGCACCGTTTCCAGCCGGCGCAGCTGGACCTGGATGCCGGTGGAGTCCGTCTCGTGGGCGATGTTGCCCAGCACGAGCTCCACGTAGCGGCGGGCGGGGGTCTCGCCGTCGTGCACGCCGTCCCACACGGAGGCCTGGACGAGGGCCCGGGGCAGGGTCTGCTCGAAGTTCTTCAGGTGCGTGAGCGCGGTGTCCAGGGAGCACTCGTCGAGGCGGATCTTCGCGTAGGCGAGGTCGTCGTCGTTGAGCAGCACCAGGTCCGGCAGCTCCCGGCCGACCAGCTCGGCCACCTCGGTGACGGGCCCGTCGACGTCGAGCTCCACCCGGTGGGTGCGCACGAGCTTGCCCTGCTCGCCGTCGTGGTCGTAGAACCCGATGGCCAGCCGGTGCGGGCGGAGGGTCGGGTGCTCCTCGGGAGCGGTCTGCTCGATCCGGAAGGAGCGGATCACCCCGTCCTGGTCGGTCTCGAGCACCGGGGTCAGGGTGTTCACCCCGGCGGTCTCGAGCCACTTGGCGGACCACTGCTCCAGGTCCCGGCCGCTGGCCTCCTCGAGCCGGACCATGAGGTCCCGCAGCTCGGTGTTGCCCCACGCGTGCTCCCGGAAGTACCGGTTCAGCCCGGCCATGAACTGCTCCTGGCCGACCCACGCGACGAGCTGCTTGAGCACCGAGGCGCCCTTGGCGTAGGTGATGCCGTCGAAGTTGACCAGCACGTCCTCGAGGTCCCGGATCTCGGCCTTGATGGGGTGCGTGGTGGGCAGCTGGTCCTGCTCGTAGCCCCAGGACTTCTCCCCGGCCGCGAAGGTCGTCCACGCGTCCGTGTAGCGGGTGTGCTCCGCCGCGGCGAGGGTGGACATGAACTCCGCGAAGGACTCGTTGAGCCACAGGTCGTTCCACCAGCGCATGGTCACGAAGTCCCCGAACCACATGTGCGCCAGCTCGTGCAGGATCGTGATCGCCCGCCGCTCCACGCGCGCCTGCGTGGGCCGGGAGCGGAACACGTAGAGCTCCACGAAGGTCACCGCCCCGGCGTTCTCCATGGCCCCGGCGTTGAACTGCGGGACGAAGAGCTGGTCGTACTTCTCGAAGGGGTAGGGCATCCCGAACTGCGCCTCGAAGAACTCGAAGCCGCGCTTGGTGATGCCGAACATCTCCTCCGCCTCGACGTGCTCCATGAGCGAGCGCCGGGCGTACAGCCCCAGCGGCACCGTGCGCCCGTCGGCGCTGACCAGCTCGTCGTGCACGGAGGCGTAGGGGCCGGCGATGAGAGCCGTGACGTAGCAGGGCACCACGGGCGTGGGGGAGAAGGACCACGTGGCCGCGCCGGGACCGGCCGGCACGGGCTCCGGGGTGGGCTGGGTGGAGACCACGGTCCAGTGCGCGGGGGCCGTGACGGTGAACGCGAAGCGCGCCTTGAGGTCCGGCTGCTCGAACACGGCGAACATCCGGCGGGTGTCCGCCACCTCGAACTGGGTGTAGAGGTAAACCTCGTCGTCGACCGGGTCCACGAACCGGTGCAGTCCCTCCCCGGTGTTCATGTACCGGCAGTCCGCCTCCACCGTCAGCACGTTCTCGTCCTGCAGGCCCGGCAGCTGGATCCGCGCCCCGTCGGAGACCTCCGCGGGATCCAGCTCCCTCCCGTTGAGCACCACGGAGTGCACCGTGTCGGTGATCGCGTCGATGAACGTCGAGGCGCCCGGGACGGCCCGGAAGCGCACGGTGGTCGTCGAGCGGAAGAGGCGCTCGCCGCGGGTGAGGTCCAGGACCACGTCGTAGGCGTCCACGGCGACGGTCTCGGCCCGCGTGGCCGCCTCCTGGCGGGTCAGGTTGGTTCCGGGCACTTCGGTGCCGTCCTCTCGTCGGGGGCAGGGGGCGCCCACGGCCGGTGGGCCGCAGGGATTCCGTCCATTATGTCAGCCGGGTCACCCTCCCCGCCGGAGGACGTCCCGGGCCCGGCCCCGCGCGCCAGCCACTACGCTGGTGGGCGGCCGGTCCGCGCCCGCGGATCCCGCCACGATCCCGCCCCGTTCCCGCGAACCCCAGGAGCACGCCGCCCATGCGCGTCCACATCGCCACCGACCACGCCGGCCTGGACCTCTCCCGCTACCTGGTCGAGGAGCTCGTCGCCGACGGCTACGACCTCGTCGACCACGGCCCCGCCGAGTACGACGCCCTCGACGACTACCCCGCCTTCTGCATCAGCGCCGCGCGCGCCGTGCGCGAGGACCGGGAGGCGGGCCTGGCCTCCCTGGGCATCGTCCTGGGCGGGTCCGGCAACGGCGAGCAGATCGCCGCCAACAAGGTCCGCGGGATCCGCGCCGCCCTCGCCTGGAACCTGGACACCGCCCGGCTGGCCCGCCAGCACAACGACGCCCAGGTCGTGGCCGTCGGCGGGCGCCAGCACCCCCGGGAGGAGGCGCTGGAGATCGTCAAGGCGTTCCTCGCGGAGCCCTTCTCCGGCGAGGAGCGCCACGCGCGGCGGATCGGCCAGATCGCCGAGTACGAGACCACCGGGACCGTGGCGGGCCGGCTCGAGGAGCTGCGCCCGCGGGAGTTCCCCGCCGCCCGGGAGGCCTGAGTGCCGGAGGGCCACTCGGTCCACCGGCTGGCCCGCCAGTTCGCGGACTGCTTCGTGGGCCAGTCCCTGGCCGTCAGCTCCCCGCAGGGCCGGTTCGCGGAGGGGGCCGCGGCCCTCGACGGCGCCGTCCTGGAGGGCGCCCGCGCCCACGGCAAGCAGCTGTTCCTCGACTTCGCCGGGGACCGGGTGCTGCGCTCCCACCTGGGCCTGTACGGGGCGTGGAGCTTCGGCGGCACCGAGCGGTTCCGCGGGGCCTCCTCCATCGGGGCGCCGCGGCGGATCGGCGAGCGGGAGGCCGGCGACGACGCCGCTGCCCCCACCGGCCGGCTGCGTCCGCCCGCCCCGGTGGGCGCGGTGCGGGTGCGCCTGGTCGGCGACGAGGGCTGGGCCGACCTGCGCGGGCCCACGCTGTGCGTGCTCGAGAGCCGCGCGGAGGCCGAGGCTGCCCGGGCCCGGCTGGGTCCGGACCCGCTGGACCCCGGCGCCGACCCGGAGCCGTTCGTGGCCGCCGTGCTGAGCAGCCGCCGGCCCGTCGGAGTGCTGCTCATGGACCAGGCCGTGCTGGCGGGGGTGGGCAACATCTTCCGGGCGGAGTCGCTGTTCCGGTGCGGGGTGGACCCGCTGCGGCCCGGCCGGTCGCTGGACGAGCGGACCGTGCGGCGGCTGTGGGCGGAGAACGTCGCCCTGATGCGCGTCGGCGCCCGGCTGGGGCGGATCGTCACCACGGACCCCGCCGACCGTCCCGGGGTGGACGAGACCGCGGCCCGGCCCGAGCACGCCCACTACGTCTACCGGCGCGCCGGGCAGCCCTGCCGGCGGTGCGGGACCCCCGTGGCGACCGGGGAGCTGGCCGGCCGCGGCCTCTACTGGTGCCCCGCCTGCCAGGCCTGAGCCGCCCGCCCCTGGGCCGCCCGCCCTGGGCTGCCGGTCTCGGGCCGCCGGTCCTGGGGGCTCCCGGCCGTGGGCCGCGGGCTCGGCCGGGGATATCCTGGTGCCATGTCCGGCTGCTGCGGCCCCGCGAACTACGCGAGCGTCTTCGGGCCCCGGGTGGCCCGCGGGCTCGCCGCCCGGTACCGGCTGCGCGGCCCGGACCGGACCACCCGCCGGCTGCTGGACCTCCTCACCGCCCAGGGCGTGGACGGGGCGTCCGTGCTCGAGATCGGCGGCGGGGTGGGCGAGGTGCAGCTGGAGCTGCTGCGCCGCGGCGCGGCCCGCACGACCAACCTCGAGCTGGTGGACTCCTACGAGACCGAGGCGGCCGCGCTGGCCGCGGCGGCCGGGGTCGATGGGCGCACGGTGCGCCGGCAGCTGGACATCGCGGTGGACCCGGGAGCGGTGGCGGCCCACGACGTCGTCGTGCTGCACCGGGTGGTGTGCTGCTATCCCGACCACGAGCGGCTGCTGGCGGCCGCGGCCGACCACGCGCAGCGGCTGCTGGTGCTCAGCTTCCCGCCCGACACCCCGGGGATCCGGGCGTCCCTCGCCCTGGTCAACGCGTTCTACCGGCTCACCGGCCGCTCGTTCCGCAACTACCTGCACCCGCCCGAGGCGATGCTGGAGGTGTTGCGCGCCCACGGGCTGCGCCCCGTCCACGCCCACCGCGGTCGGCTCTGGCAGGTGGTCGGCCTGGTCCGCTGACCCGGCCGCGCCCGGCCCGGCGAGCGGGCCGGTGCGGGGTGCCGGCGTCGCGCCGACGACGAACGCCCCGGTCCGAGCGGACCGGGGCGTTCGGGCACAGGAACGTGCAGGGAGGGGATGACGGGAATCGAACCCGCGTAATCAGTTTGGAAGACTGAGGCTCTACCATTGAGCTACATCCCCGGCGCCCGCTCGCGGCGGGCCTTTCCATTAACCGGCCCGGCGCGTGCGGTGTCAAATCCCCGGCCGCCCTCCCCGTGCCGGGGCCGGCCCGGGGAGGACCCCGCGGAGCGGCCGCGGCGGGCCGAGGTGCGGGCCCGTCCGCCCAGCCGGTAGACTCGCCGGTGGTCCGTGCCCGTGCACCGGACCGCAGTCGTTGCAGCCGAGGCTGCAGGTACCGGGGCGTAGCGTAGTGGCTAGCGCGCCTGCTTTGGGAGCAGGAGATCGCAGGTTCGAGTCCTGTCGCCCCGACGTTGGAGCGGCTGCCCGGCCCACCGGGCAGCCGCCTCTCCGACTGTCCCGGGCCGGAGCACGGCCCCAGAACACCCACCCGACCTACCACTCAGGAGTGCAGCGGAAGTGAAGAGCGCCGTCGAGAAACTCAACCCGACCCAGGTCAAGATCGTCGTGGACGTCCCGTTCGCGGAACTGAAGCCGTTCATCGACGAGACCTACAAGTCGCTCGGGAACCAGATCCAGGTCCCCGGCTTCCGCCGCGGCAAGGTCCCGGCGCGGCTGATCGAGCAGCGCGTGGGCTTCGACTTCGTCGTCGAGAACGCGCTCAACGAGGGGCTGAACACCTTCTTCCAGCAGGCCCTGACCGAGAACGGGATCACCCCCCTGACCCAGCCGCAGGTCGAGGTCGTCGCCAAGCCGGACGAGACGAACCGTGAGGCCGACACCAAGGTCGAGATCGACGTCGCCGTGCGCCCCGAGATCGAGCTGCCCGACTACAAGGGCCTCGAGGTGGAGGTGGACGCCCGCGAGGCCTCCGCCGAGGACGAGCAGAAGGCCCTCGACGAGCTGCGCGGTCGCTTCGGCACCCTCAAGACCGTGGACCGCCCGGCCGTCGAGGGCGACTTCGTCACCCTCGACCTGCAGGCCCTGGTCGACGGCGAGGAGGTCGACGCCGCCAACGACCTGTCCTACCAGGTGGGCGCCGGCACCATGCTCGACGGCATGGACGAGGCCATCACCGGCCTGTCCGCGGGGGAGGACGCCACCTTCGAGACGAAGCTCGCCGGCGGCGAGCACAGCGGCGAGGACGCGACCGTCAAGGTCAAGGTCACCGCCGTGAAGGAGCGCGAGCTGCCCGAGGCCGACGACGAGTTCGCCCAGCTGGCCTCCGAGTTCGACACCATCGAGGAGCTCAAGGAGGACCTGAAGAAGCAGGCCGCCGAGGGCACCGTCGTCGAGCAGGGCGTCGAGGCCCGCGACAAGGTCCTGGAGAAGCTGCTCTCGCTGGTCGAGATCCCCGTGCCGCAGGCCGTGATCGACGAGCAGATCGCCCAGCACTTCGACAACCCGCAGGCCGAGGCCGACCACGACTCCCCGGAGCACCGGGACGAGGTCCGGAAGAACGCCGAGGACGCCTTCCGCAACGAGATCGTGCTGGACGCGGTCGCCGAGGCCGAGGAGATCGGCGTCGAGCAGTCCGAGCTGATCGACTACATCATCAACATGTCCCAGCAGTACGGCATGGACCCGAACCAGTTCGCGCAGCTGCTGGACTCCTCCGGCCAGGCCGGGCTGATGGTCGGCGAGGTCCGCCGCCGCAAGGCCCTGGCCAAGGTCCTGGAGTACGCCACGGTCACCGACACCGAGGGCAACGCGGTGGACCTCTCCGAGTTCGTCCGCCCGCAGGGCGAGGAGCAGGGCGCCGAGGAGCAGGCCGAGGAGGTCGCCCCCAAGGAGACCACCGCCGCCCCGACCCCCGGCACCGACGAGGAGTCGGCGGACTCGCCCGAGTCCCCGGAGTCGGCCGATTCGGCGGATTCCGCGGACTCGGCCAAGTGAGGTCCTGAACCCCGCGCGAAGGCGCCGCCGTTCCCCGGAACGGCGGCGCCTTCGCCGTCGCCGGGCCCGCCGACGGCGACCATGCGCCATCAGCGAACAACCCCGGCGCGGACCGGTTCCGGCGCGGGCCGGGCACTAGTGTTCTGTTCAGAGATCACCGGACCACACGGACGAAAGAGGCACTGTTTCATGACCTCCGCTCACGAGTCGCCGTTCGGCTCGACCCACGCCACCTCCACCGCCCCGCGCCTGCAGGGCGGCGCCCCCATGGGCGGCCAGGACGACTACGTCTACAACCGGCTGCTCAAGGAGCGCATCATCTGGCTGGGCTCCGAGGTGCGCGACGACAACGCGAACCTCATCTGCTCCCAGATGCTGCTGCTCTCCGCCGAGGACCCGCAGGCCGACATCTTCCTGTACATCAACTCCCCGGGCGGCTCCGTCACCGCGGGCATGGCGATCTACGACACCATGCAGCTCATCCCGAACGACGTCGTGACCGTGGCCACCGGCCTGGCGGCCTCGATGGGACAGTTCCTGCTCTCCTCCGGCACCAAGGGCAAGCGCTACGCGACCCCCAACGCCCGGATCCTGATGCACCAGCCCTCCGGCGGCATGGGCGGCACCGCCTCGGACATCCGGGTGCAGGCCGAGCTCATCCTGTCGATGAAGCAGCGCCTGGCGGAGCTCACCGCCGAGCAGACCGGCCAGAGCCTGGAGACCATCCTCCGCGACAACGACCGGGACAACTGGTTCGACGCCCAGCGGGCCCTGGACTACGGCTTCTTCGACCGCATCGCCAGCTCGGCCGGGACCATGACCGGCGGCGGCGGGACCATGAAGGACCAGGACTAGGACCTCGGCGGTCCCGCCCCCACGACCCGGCAAGCACCCCAGACTCTCGAGGATCTCAACGATGACCTACACCTACGGACCTTCGTCCACGGCCGGTTCCGCGGCCGCCCTGCCCACCAGCCGCTACGTGCTCCCCGACTTCGAGGAGCGCACCCCCTACGGGTACCGCCGGCAGAACCCCTACACCAAGCTGTTCGAAGACCGGATCATCTTCCTGGGCGTGCAGGTCGACGACGCCTCGGCCGACGACGTGATGGCCCAGCTGCTGGTGCTCGAGGCCCAGGACGCCGACCGGGACATCACCATGTACATCAACTCCCCGGGCGGGTCGTTCACCGCGATGACCGCGATCTACGACACCATGCAGTTCATCCGCCCGGAGATCCAGACCGTGTGCCTCGGGCAGGCGGCCTCCGCGGCCGCCGTGCTGCTGGCCGGCGGCACCCCGGGCAAGCGCCTGGCGCTGCCCAACGCCCGCGTGCTCATCCACCAGCCGGCCATGTCCGGTCAGGGCGGCGGGCAGGCCTCCGACATCGAGATCCAGGCCAACGAGATCATGCGCATGCGCGAGTGGCTCGAGGAGACCCTGGCCCTGCACTCCGGCAAGAGCGCCGAGGAGGTCAACCGCGACATCGAGCGCGACAAGATCCTCACCGCGGCCGCCGCCAAGGAGTACGGGATCGTGGACCACGTCCTGGAGTCCCGCAAGATCCACAAGCCCGCCACCGTCACCGTCTGACGCGCGGCACCCGTCCCGCCGGAGCCCCGGTGCGCCGCGACCCTCCCGGTCGTGGCGCACCGGGGCGTCCCGGTGTTGGGGCGGGCCCCGGTCCTCGCCTATCCTGGACGAGGATTTCCGTACCCGACCAGAGGACTCATTCATGGCGCGCATCGGCGAGACCGCGGATCTGCTCAAGTGCTCCTTCTGCGGCAAGAGCCAGAAGCAGGTCCGCAAGCTCATCGCGGGCCCACGCGTCTACATCTGCGACGAGTGCATCGAGCTGTGCAACGAGATCATCGAGGAGGAGCTGAGCGAGGTCAAGGACCTCGAGCAGCAGGAGCTGCCCACGCCCCACGAGATCTACCAGCACCTGCACCAGTACGTCATCGGGCAGGAGACGGCGAAGCGGGCGCTGTCCGTGGCGGTGTACAACCACTACAAGCGGGTCCGGGCCGGGGAGAACGGCAAGCCCCTGTCCCTGGCCACCGCGGCCGGTGACGAGGACGTGGAGATCGCCAAGTCCAACATCCTGCTCGTCGGACCCACCGGCTCCGGCAAGACGTACCTGGCGCAGTCGCTGGCCCGCCGGCTCGACGTCCCCTTCGCCGTCGCCGACGCCACGTCCCTCACCGAGGCGGGCTACGTGGGCGAGGACGTGGAGAACATCCTGCTCAAGCTCATCCAGGCCGCGGACTACGACGTCAAGCGGGCCGAGACGGGCATCATCTACATCGACGAGATCGACAAGATCTCCCGCAAGTCCGAGAACCCCTCCATCACCCGCGACGTCTCCGGGGAGGGGGTGCAGCAGGCGCTGCTGAAGATCCTCGAGGGCACCGTCGCCTCGGTGCCGCCGCAGGGCGGGCGCAAGCACCCCCAGCAGGAGTTCATCCAGATCGACACCACGAACGTGCTGTTCATCGTGGCCGGTGCCTTCGCCGGGCTCGAGGACATCGTGGACTCCCGCGCCGGGCACACCAGCATCGGCTTCGGCGCCGCGCTGCGGGAGAGCGGCCCCCGCCGGGACGTGATGGCCGACGTCATGCCCGAGGACCTGCTGAAGTTCGGCCTGATCCCCGAGCTCATCGGCCGCCTGCCCGTGGTCACCACCCTGCGGGAGCTCACCGTCGCCGACCTCACCCGGATCCTCACCGAGCCGCGCAATGCCCTGGTGAAGCAGTACCGGAAGATGTTCCAGCTCGACGGCGTCGAGCTGACCTTCGACCCGGACGCGCTGGAAGCCGTCGCCGAGCTGGCGATCCAGCGCGGCACCGGTGCCCGCGGGCTGCGCGCCATCCTCGAGGACGTCCTGCAGCCGGTGATGTTCGAGCTGCCCAGCCGCGAGGACATCGCCGCCGTGCTCGTCACCGCCGAGGCCGTGGCCAAGCGGGCCGAGCCGGAGGTCATCACCCACGAGATGATCCGTGAGGAGCAGAACCGGAACAAAACCGCCTGATCCGTGGCTTGTACTCCGTGAGGCGCCCGCCGGTCCCGGCGGGCGCACCCGCGAGGAGAGGAAGCTGATGACGGACAAGGTCGATTTCTGGTTCGATCCCCTGTGCCCCTGGGCCTGGATGACCTCCCGCTGGATGGAGGAGGTGGAGTCCCGCCGCGACGTGGAGGTCACGTGGCGGATCATCTCGCTCGGCATCCTCAACGAGGAGAACCCGGACAACCACCACCACGGCCACGAGGAGTCGATGTGGCTGGTGCGCGTGGTCGAGGCCGCGGCGGACGCCCACGGCGACGAGCAGCGCAAGAAGCTCTACGACGCGATGGGCACCCGCCGCCACCCCGGGGGCATGGAGGACCTGGAGCAGATCATCACCGAGTCGCTCGCGGAGGTCGGGCTGCCCGCCGAGCTCGCGGCGGCCAAGGACTCCGCCGCGTTCGACGGGGCGCTGCGCGCCTCCACGGAGGCCGCCCAGGCGGTCGCCGGGCAGGACATCGGCACCCCCTGCATCGCGGTCAACGGCACCGGGTTCTTCGGCCCCGTCTTCACCCCCGCCCCGACGGGGGAGGAGGCCGCGAGGATCTGGGACGGCTCCCTGGCCCTGGCCTCGTACCCGGGCTTCTACGAGCTCAAGCGCGGGCGGGAGCAGGGCCCCGTCTTCTCCTGAGCCTCCGCCACGCCCCCGGGAGCGGCGCCGCGCCGGACCCGGCACGGCGGAAGCCCCCATGGACGGCCATGGGGGCTTCCTCCGTGCCCGGGGCGTCTACCGCGCCGGCTCCTCGGCGGGGGCCAGCTCCACGTCGCGCACGCTGAGGCCCTCGTCCCCGGCCACGAGCGAGAGTTGCGCGGCGTTACCGGCGGCCCGGAGGTCGTCCAGGCCGGCCTCGAGCCGGGCCACGTCCTCGGCGGGGGCGCCGATGGTCGCCGAGCGCACGGCGGTGCGCTGCTTGACCTTGGCCTCGGACTTCGCCTTGCGCAGTCCGGACAGCGCCTCGCCCAGGGTGGTGAGGATCTCCGGATCGGCCCCGTCCACGGCCGCGGCGAAGGCGTCGGCCGCCGGCCACGCGGCCCGGTGCACGGACCCGGTGCGCCACCAGGACCACACCTCCTCCGTGGCGAAGGGCAGCACCGGGGCGAACAGCCGCAGCAGGGCGTCGAGGGTGGTGGCGAGCGCGGCGTGCACGGAGGCCTGCGCGGCCTCGCCGCGGGCCCCGTAGGCCCGGTCCTTGACGAGCTCGACGTAGTTGTCGGTGAACGTCCAGAAGAACTGCTCGGTGAGCTGCAGCGCCCGGGCGTACTCGTAGTCCGCGAAGGCCTGGGTGGCGCGCTCCACCACGGTGCGCAGCTGCGCGAGCAGCGCCCGGTCCAGGGGCTCGGTCAGCACGTCGGCGGACGCCCCGGCGCCGAGCACGGACGCCTCCGTGACGCCTTGGGCGAGGACGAACTTCGAGGCGTTGAGCAGCTTGATCGCCAGCCGGCGGCCGATCTTCATCTGCCCCTCGTCGTAGGCCGTGTCCGCGCCCAGGCGGGCCGAGGCGGCCCAGTAGCGCACCGCGTCGGCGCCGTAGTTCTCGAGCACCTCGGTGGGGACGACCACGTTGCCCTTGGACTTGGACATCTTCTTGCGGTCCGGGTCGAGGATCCACCCGGAGAGCGCGGTGTTGGTCCAGGGCACCGTGCCGGCCAGCGACTCCGAGCGCACGACCGTGGAGAACAGCCAGGTGCGGATGATGTCGTGGCCCTGCGGGCGCAGGTCCATCGGGAACGTGTTGGCGTGCAGCTGCTCGTCGAACGGCCAGCCGGTGGCGATCTGGGGGGTCAGCGAGGACGTCGCCCAGGTGTCGAGCACGTCCGGGTCGCCGGTGAAGCCGTGCGGCTGGTCCCGCTGGGACTCGTCGAAGCCGGGGGCCGGCTCGGCGGCCGGGTCCACCGGCAGCTGGTCGTGGGCGGGCAGGACGGGGGCGTCGTAGTCCGGGTTGCCGTCGCCGTCGAGGCGGTACCAGACCGGGAACGGCACCCCGAAGAAGCGCTGGCGGGAGATCAGCCAGTCGCCGTTGAGTCCCTCGATCCAGTTCTCGTACCGGGAGCGCATGAACGAGGGGTGCCAGTCCATCTCGCGGCCCCGCGCCAGCAGCGCGTCGCGGCGCTCGGCGTCGCGGCCGCCGTTGCGGATGTACCACTGCCGGGAGGTGACGACCTCCAGGGGCTTGTCGCCCTTCTCGTAGAAGTTCACCGGGTGCACGACCTTCTGCGGCTCGCCCGCCAGGTCCCCGGACTCGCGCAGCATCTCCACGACGGTCTGCTGGGCGGAGAACACCGTCTTGCCGGCCACCCGGGCGTAGTGCTCGGCCGGGGACCCGGCGGCGATCCACTCCGGGGTCTCGCTCGCGAAGCGGCCGTCACGGCCGACCAGCGCGCGGGTCGGCAGCTCCAGCTCGCGCCACCACGTGACGTCGGTGAGGTCGCCGAAGGTGCAGATCATCGCGATGCCGGAGCCCTTGTCCGGCTTGGCCAGGGGGTGCGCCCGGACCTCGACCTCGACGTCGAACAGCGGGGAGCGCACCGTGGTGCCGAACAGCGGCTGGTAGCGCTCGTCGTCGGGGTGGGCCACGAGGGCCACGCACGCGGGCAGCAGCTCGGGGCGGGTCGTCTCGATGTGGACGGTCCCGCCGTCGGGCCGGTGGAAGGCCACCCGGTGGTAGAAGCCCTCCCGCTCCCGGTCCTCCAGCTCGGCCTGGGCCACGGCGGTGCGGAAGGTGACGTCCCACAGGGTGGGGGCCTCGGCGAGATAGGCGTGGCCCGCGGCCAGGTCCTCGAGGAAGGCGCGCTGGGAGACCGCCCGGGAGCGGGCGTCGATCGTGCGGTAGGTGCGGGTCCAGTCCACGGACAGGCCCAGGGTGGAGAAGAGGTGCTCGAAGACCTTCTCGTCCTCGACCGCCAGCTCCTCGCAGAGCTCGATGAAGTTCCGGCGGGAGACCACGTCCCAGTCGCGCTGGTTCTTCGCGGGCTTCTCCGGCGGGCGGTACCCCTCCACGTAGGGCCGGGCGGGGTCGCAGCGCACGCCGTAGTAGTTCTGCACCCGCCGCTCGGTGGGCAGGCCGTTGTCGTCCCAGCCCAGCGGGTAGAAGACGTTCTTGCCGCTCATCCGCTGGTAGCGGGCGATCACGTCGGTCTGCGTGTAGGAGAACATGTGGCCGACGTGGAGGGAGCCGGAGGCGGTCGGCGGGGGAGTGTCGATCGAGTAGACCTGCTCGCGGGTCGTGTCCTCGTCGAACGCGAAGGTGCCCTCCTCGCGCCACTTCCGCGAGTACGTCTGCTCCAGTCCCTCCAGCGCGGGCTTGTCGGGAACGGTCACGGTCGTCGGTGCGGGCGTGTCTGTGCCCTGCGTGTTGTCAGCCATGCCGACCAGTCTCTCATGAGGCCCGGCCCGGTCCGGGGGAGCCCCGGCCTCGGCACCGGCCCGCGCGTGGGTTAAGCTGGGAGCAGTCATCACGGCGTCGATCCGGCCATCACCGGGGAGCCTTCGGAAGAACAGGTCCCGCCCGCCGCGGGAGGGACCCCAGTAGAACCGAACGGGTAAGCCCGTCACAGCAGTCAACGAGCGGCGGCCCGCCTCCCCCCGGGGATCCTCCCGGGGGAGCGGACCGCAAGCGAGGTGGTACCGCGTTCCGCCCCGGGCGACCGGCCGGCAGCGTCCTTGCATCCTGACCCGCACGAGCAGCACCGACGTCAGAACGAGGATGGACCCCGTGTCAGACCAGCCCGTCTACCCCAAGGCGACCACCGACCCCGCCGCCCGCGGCGTGCCCGCGGCCCCCGCGTTCCCGGCCGTCGAGGAGCGGGTCCTCGCCTACTGGGCGCAGGACCGCACCTTCCAGGCCAGCGTGGACCAGCGCGATCCCGGCCGGGACGGCTCCAACGAGTTCGTCTTCTACGACGGCCCTCCCTTCGCCAACGGCCTGCCCCACTACGGCCACCTGCTCACCGGCTACGTCAAGGACCTCGTGGCCCGCTACCAGACCCAGCAGGGCCGCCGGGTGGAGCGCCGCTTCGGCTGGGACACCCACGG
This sequence comes from Kocuria oceani, assembly GCF_029524215.1. Taxonomy (NCBI): domain Bacteria; kingdom Bacillati; phylum Actinomycetota; class Actinomycetes; order Micrococcales; family Micrococcaceae; genus Kocuria; species Kocuria oceani. The sequence continues at coordinate 33,553 of NZ_JARAMH010000007.1, forward strand.
GCTGCCCGCCGAGCTGGAGGCCATGAAGCAGCTGGGCATGGCCGACAAGGAGGAGATCGAGCGGATGGGCGTCGCGGCGTTCAACGACGCCTGCCGGTCCTCCGTGATGAAGTACGCCTCCGAGTGGCAGGACTACGTGACCCGCCAGGCGCGCTGGGTGGACTTCGACAACGACTACAAGACCCTCAACCCCGAGTACATGGAGTCCGTGATCGCGGCGTTCAAGGCGCTCGACGACAAGGGCCTCGTCTACTCCGGCTACCGCGTGCTGCCCTACTGCTGGAAGGACGAGACGCCGCTGTCCAACCACGAGCTGCGGATGGACGACGACGTCTACCAGGACCGCCAGGACCAGACCGTCACCGTCACCTTCCCCGTGCTCGACGACGCCTCCTGGGCGGTCCGGCCCGAACTGGCCGCCGAGCTGGCCGGGGTGGAGGCCCTCGCCTGGACCACCACGCCGTGGACGCTGCCGACCAACCAGGCGATCGCCGTGGGCCCGGAGATCGTCTACGCGGTGGTCCCCGGGGCCGGGGAGCTCGCGGGCCGCCGCTTCCTGATCGCCGAGGAGCTGCTGGGCGCCTACGCCAAGGACCTGGGCTGGGGCGAGGAGGAGGACCCCGCCGCCGCGGCGGCGGCCGCCGTGACCGCCCGCCACCGCGGGGCGGACCTCGAGGGGCTGCGCTACCGGCGGCTGTGGGACTACTACGCCGACGCCGAGCGCTTCGGCACGGGCACGTCCTGGCAGTTCGTCGTGGCCGACTACGTCACCACGACCGACGGCACGGGGCTGGTCCACCAGGCCCCGGCCTACGGCGAGGACGACCAGAACGTCTGCGCGCGCTACGACATCCCCGTGGTGCTCTCCCTCGACGAGTCCGGCGTCTTCCACCGCACCTTCGCCGACGAGCGGCTCGCCCCGGGCGCGCCGCTGGCCGGGATCGCCGGGCGCAACGTCTTCGACAAGGACGTGGCCCGCACGGTGATCCGCGACCTCAAGGCCCAGGGCCGGCTGGTGCGCCAGGCCACCTACGAGCACCCCTACCCGCACTGCTGGCGCTGCCGGAACCCGCTGATCTACCGGGCCGTGTCCTCCTGGTTCGTGGAGGTCACCCGCATCAAGGACCGGATGGTCGAGCTCAACCAGCAGATCAACTGGATCCCGGACAACGTCAAGGACGGCCAGTTCGGCAAGTGGCTGGAGAACGCCCGCGACTGGTCGATCTCCCGCAACCGGTACTGGGGCTCGCCCATCCCGGTCTGGGAGTCCGACGACCCCGAGCACCCGCGCCGCGACGTCTACGGCTCCCTCGCCGAGATGGAGGCCGACTTCGGCCGGGTGCCCCGCAACGACCGCGGCGAGGTGGACCTGCACCGGCCGTGGATCGACGAGCTGACCCGGCCCAATCCGGACGACCCCACGGGCCGCTCCACGATGCGCCGCGTGCCCGAGGTCCTGGACGTCTGGTTCGACTCCGGCTCCATGCCCTACGCCCAGGTGCACTACCCGATGGAGAACCGGGAGTGGTTCGAGACCCACAACCCGGGCGACTTCATCGTGGAGTACATCGGCCAGACCCGCGGTTGGTTCTACACCCTGCACATCCTGGCCACGGCGCTGTTCGACCGGCCCGCGTTCCGCAACGTCATCAGCCACGGCATCGTGCTGGGCTCCGACGGGCAGAAGATGTCCAAGTCCCTGCGCAACTACCCGGACGTCAACGAGGTCCTGGACCGGGACGGCGCCGACGCCATGCGCTGGTTCCTGATGTCCAGCCCGATCCTGCGCGGCGGGAACCTGGTCGTCACCGAGCAGGGCATCCGCGACGGCGTGCGGCAGATGATGCTGCCGCTGTGGAACGTGTACCACTTCTTCGGCCTCTACACGAACGCCGCGAACGGCGGCGCCGGGTACGAGGCGCGCACCCGCCACGAGTCCGGCAACGTCATGGACCGCTTCGTGCTCGCGGCCACCGGCCGGCTCGTGACCGACGTCAAGGACGCCTTCGACCGCTACGACGTCTCCGGTGCCGCCGAGCACCTGCGCGCCTACATGGACACCCTCACCAACTGGTACGTGCGCCGCTCCCGGGACCGCTTCTTCGACGAGGACACCGTCGCCTTCGACGTCCTGTACACCTGCCTGGAGACCGTCTGCCGCGTGGCCGCCCCGCTGCTGCCCCTGGTCACGGAGGAGATCTGGCGCGGGCTCACGGCCGGGCGCTCCGTGCACCTGACCGACTGGCCGGACGCGTCGCTGTTCCCGGCGGAGACCGCCCTGGTGCAGCGGATGGAGACCACCCGCGGCATCTGCTCGGCCGGCTCCGCCCTGCGCAAGGCCCACAGGCTGCGCGTGCGCCAGCCGCTGGCCGGGATGACCGTCGTCGTCCCCGGCGGCGACGCGCTCGCGGGCACCTTCGAGCACATCGTCGCCGACGAGCTCAACCTGAAGTCGGTGACCCTGCTCAACGCGGCAGAGGCCTCCGCGGAGCAGTTCGGCATCTCCCAGCAGCTGAAGGTCAACGCCCGCGCGGCGGGCCCGCGCCTGGGCAAGGGCGTGCAGACGGTGATCCGGGCGACCAAGGCCGGGGACTGGTCCACCGCCGAGGACGGCACCGTCACCGCCGGCGGGGTCGTGCTGCACGAGGGCGAGTACGAGCTGGAGACGGTCGTGGCCGCGGACGCCGCGGCCGGCTCCCGCGCCGTGACCGTGCTGCCCGGCGGCGGCTTCCTGGTCCTGGACACCGAGCTCACCCCCGAGCTCGAGGCCGAGGGCACCGCCCGGGACATGGTGCGGGCCATCCAGCAGGCCCGCAAGGACGCCGACCTGCGGGTCTCCGACCGGATCCGCGCCGTGGTCACCGCCGACGCGCGCACGGTCGCCGCCCTGGAGGCCCACCGGGCGCTCGTGGCCGGCGAGACGCTGGCCACCGAGCTCGAGCTGCGGGTGGGCGAGCCCTCCGTGGACGTCGCCGTGCTCGGCGCGGCCAGCCCGGCCACCACCGGCGCCGGGACGGTGCAGGCGTGAGCGCCCCGTTCGCGGAGGCCGGGGACGCCTCGACCGTCGAGGAGGTCTACGCCCGGCTGCTGGAGCGCGCCCCCGAGAACCGGATGGCCCCGCGCCTGGACGCGATGCGCCGGGCCATGGAGGTGCTCGGCGAACCCCAGCGCGCCGCCCCGGTCATCCACCTGACCGGCACCAACGGCAAGACCTCGACCGCCCGGATGATCGAGGCCCTGCTGCTGGCCCACGACCTGCGCGTGGGCCGCTACACGAGCCCGCACCTGGCCCGGGTCACCGAGCGGATCAGCGTGGACGGGGAGCCCGTCGAAGACGCGACGTTCGTGCGGGTCTACGGCGAGATCGCCCCGTACCTGGGGTTCGTCGACGCCGAGCTGGCCGAGCGCGGCGAGCCCCGGCTCAGCTACTTCGAGACGGTCACCGCGCTCGCGTTCGCCGTGTTCGCCGACGCGCCGGTCGACGTGGTCGTGCTCGAGGTCGGCATCGGCGGCTCCTGGGACGCCACGAACGTGGCCGACGCCGTGGTCTCCGTGGTCACCCCGATCGACCTCGACCACACCGACATGCTCGGCGACACGGTGGCGGAGATCGCCGCGGAGAAGGCCGGGATCCTCAAGCCCCACGGGTTCCTGGTCTCCGCCCCGCAGGCCCCCGAGGCCGCCGAGGTGCTCCTGGCCCGGGCCCGCGAGCTGGGGGTCCCGTTCCGCTTCGGCGGCGTCGAGTTCGGCGTGGAGTCCCGCGCCACGGCCGTCGGCGGGCAGGTGCTCTCCCTGCAGGGCCTGGCCGGGCGCTACCCCGAGGTGCTGCTGCCGCTGTTCGGTGTCCACCAGGCGGAGAACGCGGCGACCGCGGTGGCGGCCGTGGAGGCGTTCCTGGGCGGCGGCGACAAGGAGCTCAACCCCGAGCTGGTGCGCGCCGGTCTGGGTGCCGTGGAGTCCCCGGGGCGCCTCGAGCTGGCCCGGAAGGCCCCGCCGGTGCTCCTCGACGCGGCGCACAACCCGCACGGGCTCACCGCCGCGGCCGCCGCCCTCAAGGAGGCCTTCACCTTCGGCAAGCTCAACCTGGTGGTGGGCGTGCTGCACGAGAAGGACGCCGAGGCGATGCTGCGGGTGCTGCTGGACGAGTACGAGGAGTTCCACACGGAGTTCTGGTTCACCCGCTCCTCCTCGCCGCGGGCCGTCGACCCGCAGGAGCTCGCGGAACTGGCCGTGGACCTCGGCTTCCCGGAGGACGTGGTGCACGCCGTGGGCACGCTCGACGACGCCGTGGCCGAGGCGGTCCAGGACGCGGCCGGCCGCCCGGAGTTCGACGGCGCGGTGCTCGTCACCGGCTCGATCACGGTGGTCGGCGAGGCCCGGACCCTGCTGGGCCTGTGACCGCGCACCGCGCCCCGCACCCGGCGGCCCCGCCGCCGGCCCGTCCCCGGGCCCGTCCGCAGGCCCTTCCACCGGCCCATCCGCAGGAGAGGAACCGTTCCCCGTGGCACGCATGACCAAGGCCCAGCGCGAGTGGCGTCCCGGGCAGCCCCGCCCCCGCCGCTCGATCCGCACGATGTTCGCCTCCTCCGTGCTGGTCATGGAGGCGTTCATCGCCTTCTTCGCCGCCCTGACCGCCTACGGGATCCTCGGCCGGGACACGGGGGACAGCACGCGCACGGCGATCTTCGCGGGCGGCTGCGTCCTCGCCGTCGTCCTGCTGCTGGCCCCCGCCGTGCTGGCCCGCCCCTGGGGGTACACCCTGGGCTGGGTCCTGCAGGTCGTGCTCATCGCCACGGGCTTCGTGCTCCCCGCCATGTTCGTGGTGGGCGTGCTGTCCGCCCTGGCGTGGTGGTACGCGGTGCGCACCGGGGCGCGGCTGGACCGGGAGAACGCCGCCCGCGACGCGGCCCAGGCGCAGTGGGAGCGCGAGCACCCGGACGGATAGGCTGGGCACCGACATCCCAGACCCGTCCTCCGGAAGGATCCTCATGACCACGGAACGCACCCTCGTCCTCGTCAAGCCCGACGGGGTGGCCCGCGGCCTCACCGGCCAGGTCCTCGCCCGGATCGAGGCCAAGGGCTACCGGCTGGCCGACCTGCGGCTGCTGCACGCGGAGCGCGCCGTGCTCGAGGAGCACTACGCGGAGCACCGGGGCAAGCCCTTCTTCGAGCCGCTGGTGGAGTTCATGCTCAGCGGGCCCGTGGTCGCCGCCGTCGTCGAGGGCGACCGGGTGATCGAGGGCTTCCGCTCGCTGGCCGGGACCACCGAGCCGACCACCGCCGCACCGGGCACCATCCGCGGCGACCTGGGCCGGGACTGGGGCCTGAAGGTCCAGCAGAACATCGTGCACGGCTCGGACTCCCCGGAGTCCGCCGAGCGCGAGATCGGCATCTGGTTCGCCTGAGCGCCGGGTGCGACGACGGCGGCCCGCCTCCCTGCTGGGAGGCGGGCCGCCGTCGTCGCACCCGGCGCCGCGCCCGGGCGGGCACCGCGATTCGGCCCGAGCTATTCGGTCCGAGCGATCCAGCCCGAGCGGTTCAGCCCGGACAGGTCAGGCCGGGAAGATCACGCCGGCGAAGCGGATCAGCACCGTCCCGAAGATCAGCACGAGCAGCGCGGCGGCCGCGAACCAGGCCCACTGCTCCGCCCCCCGCGCCACGGCGGCAGGGGCGGGCAGGACGCCCGCGCGCAGGTTGCGGGCGGTGGTCTGCACCACCAGCACCGTCTGCATCACCCAGACGAGCATGCAGTACAGGCACAGGGCGTTGATCTCGAACGTGGTCTGGTACCACAGCCACAGCACGAACAGCCACCCGAGGGTCACCCCGATCTGCACGCCCCACCAGTACCAGGCAGCGAACCGGGCCCCGGCAAGCACCGCCAGGGCCACGGCCACCACGACCGCGTAGGCGACGAGTCCGATGAAGGGGTTGGGGAAGCCGAAGGCCTCGGCCTGCGGGGTGCGCATGACCGTGCCGCAGGAGAGCCAGGAGTTGATGTCGCAGCTGGTGCGGTGGCCGGCGTCGAGGAAGAGCTGGACCCGCTCGTAGACCAGCGTGGCCGCGCCGTAGAAGCCGAGCAGGCCGGTCACGAGGGCCACGAGACCCCAGCGCCGGTCGGCGCGCGCGGCGGGCTCGGAGCGCTGGGCGGGGGAGTCGTCGAGGGCTGAGGCAGAGGTGGTCACAGGCCCGATCCTAGGGGATGCGTCCCGGAGTTCCCGGGGAGCGCGGCGGGCCGGTTGCGGGCGGTGACGAGCGCAATCCGGGTCGGAGCCGGGCGTCTGTGAGATACTGACCACGGTCGAGCCCGCCCGTACGCGGAATCTCGGCCCAGCCGGACTTCGACGCCGGTCGGCAGGACCCGCGGCTCTCATCGGATTGAGCGCGTCCGCCGCCGGCCCAAGACCGTTGCCCTTGCGAGCAGCGGCTCGGAGCCCCGGACTGGCTCGTTGCCGTCCCCGCCCGTTCGCGTGGCGTGCGGGACGCGGCGGGTACGCACAGGACTTCTGGCCGCCGCGTGGACCCCACCGGCGAAACGCCGACCAAGCCGCTGCGGGGACCGGGTACGGACGGCGTACCGCGGCATGGAGCACAGCTGTATATGGATGCCGAACAGGTGAACCAGGACGGGGCGCAGGACGCCCTGGACGCTGGTCAGCAGAACACATCGGACGACGCGCGCCGGGAACCCCCGGCCGTGGACCGGGCGGCCGACATCGCCCCCGGGACCCTGGCGGAGACGCCGGGCGACGTCCTCGACGAGCCCGCCGGAGCGCAGCCCTCCGCCCCGGCGCACGGCGACGCCGCCGGGACCGACACGCTCGACGTCGCGCCGGGCACCGCCGTGCCCGGCGACGAGACGCCGGGCGCGGTGGCCGAGGAGGTCTCCGCCCCGAGCCGCCCGGCCCCGGGCACGCCCGGGGCCGCGCAGGCCGGCGAGGAGATCGAGCCGGCCGGTGAGGCCCAGGACCTCGGCGAGAGCGCCGCGCCGGCGGACCAGGACGCGGCCCCCGCGGTCGGAGACTCGCCGTCCGCCGCGGACAGCGCCGAGGACACCGCGGAGGACGCCGCCGAGGACACCGCCGTGCCCGCGGAGGAGGCTCCCCGCACGGGTTCCGCGTCGGACCCGCACGGCGACGCCCCGCATGCCGCCGCCGCGTCCGCGGAGGAGGCTCCCCGCACGGGCTCCGTGTCGGAGGCCGACGGCCATGCCCCGGCTGCCGCCGCCCCGCCCGCCGAGGAGGCCGCCGCTGCGAGCTCCGCGCAGGAACCGGCCGGCTCCGGCCGCCGGCCTGCCGGGGCCGAGGCCGCCGCACCGCCCGCGCCGGACGCCTCCCAGGAGGGTCCCGTGCCGAGCCCGGACGGCTCCGGGCAGGAGGAGCCCGACGCCGCCGAGGAGCCGGCGGAGCCCGACACCGCGCTGGCCGCCGCCGTCACCGCGACCTCTCTCATGTTCCACGCGCCGGACCTCGACGAACTGCGCGAGGCCGCGCAGCAGCGCGCGGCCCGCCGCCGCGAGGCCCGGCGCCGGCAGCAGGAGGAGAACGCGACCGCCGAGGACCCGGGCGACGGGGCCGAGGCCGAGGCGGCGGAGCTCGCCGAGGAGGCCGACGAGGCGGAGCAGAGCACCGGCGGGGGCGTGACCAGCCGTCGCCGCCGGCGCCGGCGGCGCGGGGACGTGGACATGGAGCTGGTGGGCGGCAGCGACGACGACCCGCCCAACACCGTCACACGGGTCCGCGCCCCGCGTGCCGCGGAGAGCGCCACGGTCGACGAGGTCGTGGCGGTGAAGGGCTCCACCCGGCTCGAGGCCAAGAAGCAGCGCCGGCGGGAGTCCCGCCAGACCGGCCGCCGCCGGCAGGTCATCACCGAGGCCGAGTTCCTCGCCCGCCGCGAGTCCGTCGAACGGCGGATGCTGGTGCGGCAGAAGGACAACCGGATCCAGATCGGCGTCCTCGAGGACGGCGTGCTGGCCGAGCACTTCGTCTCCCACACGCAGCAGGACTCTCTGATCGGCAACGTCTACGTGGGCAAGGTGCAGAACGTGCTGCCCTCCATGGAAGCGGCGTTCATCGACATCGGCCGGGGCCGCAACGCGGTGCTCTACGCCGGCGAGGTCAACTGGGACGCCTCCCGCCTCGAGGGCGGGCCGCGCCGGATCGAGGTCGCCCTGAAGTCCGGGGACTCGGTGCTCGTGCAGGTCACCAAGGACCCGGTGGGGCACAAGGGCGCCCGGCTCACGAGCCAGATCTCCCTGCCCGGCCGCTACCTGGTCTACGTCCCGGGCGGCTCGATGACCGGGATCTCCCGGAAGCTGCCCGACGTCGAGCGCGCCCGGCTGAAGAAGATCCTGAAGGACCGCCTGCCGGACGGGGCGGGCGTCATCGTGCGCACCGCCGCGGAGGGCGCCTCCGAGCAGGAGCTCACCCACGACATCAACCGGCTGCGGGCCCAGTGGGAGCAGATCCAGGAACGGGCGGGCTCCACGAAGACCCTGGCCCCGGAGATGCTGTACGCGGAGCCGGACCTGACCATCAAGACCGTCCGCGACGTCTTCAACGAGGACTTCACCACAATGGTCGTCCAAGGTGACGAGGCGTGGGACAACATCGAGGCGTACGTGACCTACGTCGCGCCGGACCTGCTGGACCGGCTCCAGAAGTGGGACGAGGACGAGGACCTGTTCGTGAACCAGCGTGTGGAGGAACAGATCCAGAAGGCTCTCGAGCGCAAGGTCTTCCTGCCCTCGGGCGGCTCGCTCGTGATCGACCGGACCGAGGCCATGACGGTCGTCGACGTCAACACCGGCAAGTTCACCGGGTCCGGGGGCAATCTCGAGGAGACCGTCACCAAGAACAACCTGGAGGCGGCCGAGGAGATCGTGCGGCAGCTGCGGCTGCGGGACATCGGCGGCATCATCGTCATCGACTTCATCGACATGGTGCTCGAGTCCAACCGTGACCTCGTGCTGCGCCGGCTGGTGGAGTGCCTGGGACGGGACCGCACCAAGCACCAGGTGGCCGAGGTGACCTCCCTGGGGCTGGTGCAGATGACCCGCAAGCGCATGGGCACCGGCCTGCTCGAGGTGTTCTCCGAGCCCTGCGAGCACTGCGCCGGCCGCGGCGTCGTCGTGCACGACCACCCGCTGGAGGGCCGCACCGGCGGCGTCCCGGGCGAGACCCGCGACCAGCGGCCCAACCGCACCGACCGCAAGCGCAACCGCCGCGGCCAGGGCGAGCAGCAGCCCGCCCGTACGGAGGCACGGAGCGCCGAGCCGGATCCGGCGGAGAAGGCGAAGGCCGAGGCCGCGCGCACGGCGTTCGCGACCATCGCGGCCGCGACCCACCACGAGGCCTCGGAGGAGGCGGAGCCGCCCCGCGCCGAGGAGCCGGCCGCCCCGGCCGAGTCCCGCCCGGAGGGTTCCGGTCGCTCGCGGAAGAAGCGCCGCGGCAAGCGCAGCCGCAACCGCGGCCAGGGCGCGGAGACCGCCGCCGAGCAGCAGGATGAGGGGGACACCCGGTCCCCGGCCGAGCCCGCGCCCGCCGTGGAGGAGCCCGCGGCCGAGCAGGGTTCCCGCCTGACGATCAAGGGCGAGGTCATCGAGCTGCCGCAGGGCCACGCGCCCGTCGCCGAGGAGCCCGCCGAGGCACCCCGGCTGAGCCTGGACTCGCTGGCTGAGGCCTTCGACCAGCGGGGGCCGGAGCAGCGGACCGCCGCGGCCGCCGACGACGCCGGGGCTCCCGCCGCCGAGCCCGAGGACGCGACGGCCGAGCCGGCGCAGGCCCCCGCCCGGGAGCGGCGGGCCACGAGCCAGGCCCCGGCCGAGCCCGCCTCCGGGACGCCGGCCGAGGCGCCTGCGGAGCCGGCGCGCCCGCGCCGCCGCTCCCGCCGTGCCTCGGCCCCGGCCGCCCGGCCGGGGGAGGCCCAGGTGACCGCCGGTCAGGCGGCCGCTGCCGAGGGCGGGCGGCACGAGGCGACGACCGCCGCGGAGCTCCCGCAGCGCGCTCCCGCCGGACACGGGCCGACCGTCGTGGGCGTCGGCGTCAAGGCCGAGGACCTCAGCAGCGGCCGGCCCGCCGGTCAGGACTGAGCGCCCCTCCGCCGTGGCGACCCGGAGGACCCCGACCGGCCGGTCGGGGTCCTCCGCCGTCACAGGACCCGTGCCCCCGGTCGGACCGGCCCGCCGCCTGCCGGACTCCTGCCGGTCCGCCGCCGGACTCCGCGGCCGTCACACGGCCGGATCTCCTGTCCGGCCGCGCGGGGCCGGGAGTAGCGTGGTCGCACCACACGCGGGCGGCCCGACCGGGTGGACCCCCGGCCCGCAGCGCCGAGGGGATGACCATGAGCAGCAAGCAGATCGTACTCACCGCGGGCGCCGACCTCTTCGGACACCGGGACCCTGCGGCCCTCGACCGGTACTGGGCCCCGGACTTCCGGCAGCACTCCGGGCTCGGGCCCGACGGCCGGGAGGGGCTCCGCGCCGTCCTCGAGCAGCTGCCGGACGACTTCCGGATCGACACCCTGCGCGTGCTCGAGGACGGGGACATGGTCGCCGTCCACTGCGTCTACCACGGTCTCGGTCCGGAACCCCTGGTGGCGGTGGACGTCTTCCGCGTGGCCGGCGACCGGCTCGCCGAGCACTGGGACGCCCTCGAGCCGCTGCCCAGGGGAGCCGCCGGCGCGCACCGGGTCGACGGCCCCCGGCAGGTCACGGACCACGAGCACACCGCGGCGAACAAGGCGCTGATCACCGAGTGGGTGCACGGACGTCTCCTCGGTGCGGACCGGGAGGCCCTCGAGGAGCTGGCCCGCGACCCGCGCTTCGTCGAGCACGGCGCCGGACCGGAGTCCCGGCTCGCCCGGCGCGCCCTCCACCGGGTGCTCGGCGAGGGCGGCTTCGTCCTCACCGTCACCGAGGGGGTGCTCGAGCCCGACGGCGAGGGCGGGGAGCCCGGCGACCCGCGTCCGGCCGGCTGCTACGACCTGTGGCGGGTCGCCGACGGGCGGATCCTCGAGCACTGGGAGGTCGTCCAGCCCGTCCCGGAGCGGATGCCGCACGGCAACGGGTTCTTCTGACCGGGCGGCCGTCTCCGCGGCGGTCCGGGCGGGTCCCCGGCCGCGGGGCCGGGGACCCGCCGCGCCCGGCACCGACGGGCGGCTAGACTGGCGGAACACCTGACACGGGGTGCCGCGCGAGCGGCTGAGATCACACCCGTCGAACCTGATCTAGCCAGTACTAGCGAAGGGATGTCGCTGATGCGCGATGCCGTACCCCTGCCCGCCCGCACCGCAGGAGCCGAAGGGGCGCCGCCGGACCCCGCGCTCGCCGAGGACGCCGCCACGGCCCTCGAGGAGCTGCGCGCCGCAGCGCCGCTGGTGCAGTGCATCACCAACACCGTGGTCGCCAACGTCACTGCCAACGTCCTGCTGGCCGTGGGCGCCTCCCCGGCCATGACCGACATCCAGGGCGAGGGCGGGATCTTCGCGGAGCTCGCCGACGGACTGCTCGTCAACACCGGCACGCCCACCGCCGAGCAGCGCGGGGCCGCCTACGAGGCGGTCGGCGCCCGGCAGCGGGCCGGACTCGCCTGGGTGCTGGACCCCGTGGCCGTGGGCGCCCTGCCCGTGCGCACCGCGCTGGCCCGCGACCTGCTGCGGCACCGGCCGGCGATCGTGCGCGGTAACGCCTCGGAGATCATGGGCCTCGCCGGCGGCGCCGGAGGGCGGGGCACGGACGCCACCCACGGCGTCGACGCCGCCCGGGACGCCGCCGCCGCGATCGCCGCGCAGGCCGGCTCCGCGGTGGCCGTCTCCGGGCCGGTCGACCTCGTGCGCGCCCCGGACGGGAGCGTGGTGCGCGTGCCGCACGGCACGCCGCTGCTCACCCGGATCACCGGCGGCGGATGCGCCCTGGGCGCCCTGATGGCCGCCTTCACCGCCGTGCGCGCCGACCCCGCCGCGGCGGCGACCGCCGCCACGACGGTCTACACCCTGGCGGCCGAGGACGCCGCCGCCGGCTGCGCCGGCCCCGGATCCTTCGCCGTGGCCCTGCTGGACCGGCTGCACGCCATCACCCCGGAGCAGCTCGCCGCCCGGGCGGAGCTCGTGCGCGAGGAGGGTGCCCGGTGAGCGCCCGCCTCGACCCCGCCGCCCTGGCCCTGCACCTCGTCACCGACACGGCGCTCAGCGCCCCGCGCAGCGTGCCCGACGTCGTGGCGGCCGCCGTGGCCGGGGGAGCCACCATGGTCCAGGTCCGGGAGAAGCACGCCCCGGCCCGGGACCTGGTCGCCCTGCTCGTGGCCGTCGCGGAGCGCGTGGGCCGGGACGTCCCCGTGCTCGTCGACGACCGCGCCGACGCCTACCTGGCCGCCCGGGCGGCCGGGGCGGCCGTGGCCGGGGTGCACGTCGGCCAGTCCGACCTGCCCGTGGAGCTGGCCCGGCGGATCTGCGGACCGGACGCGGTGCTGGGCCTGAGCGCCGCCACGGCGCCGGAGCTCGACGCGGCCGCCGCCCTGCCCCCGGGCACCGTCGACTACCTGGGCGTCGGCGCCGTGCGCGCCACCCGCACCAAGCCCGACCACCCGGAGCCGCTGGGCGTCGAGGGGTTCGCCCGTGCCGCGGCACGCAGCGCCCTGCCGTGCCTGGCGATCGGCGGGGTGCGGGTCGAGGACGCCGCGGCCCTGCGTGCCGCCGGGGCGGCCGGACTGGCCGTGGTCTCCGGCATCTGCGCCGACCCCGATCCCGCGGCCGCGGCCGCCCGCTACGTGCGCGCCTTCGGCCGCGTCCCCGAGGAGGTGGCCCGATGAGCCCCCAGGTGCCCCGCGTCCTGGCCGTGGCCGGCACCGACCCCACCGGCGGGGCGGGACAGCACGCGGACCTGAAGTCGATCGCGGCGATGGGCGGCTACGGCATGAGTGCCGTGACGGCCGTCGTGGTGCAGAACACCCTCGGGGTGCGCTCCGTCCACGTCCCGCCCGTGGAGTTCCTCGCCGCCCAGCTGGACGCCGTCGCCGAGGACGTCGAGATCGACGCGGTGAAGATCGGCATGCTCGGCTCCGTGCCGGTGATCGAGACGGTGACCCGCTGGCTCGAGGACCGCCGGCCGCCGGTGGTGGTCCTGGACCCCGTCATGGTCGCGACCTCCGGCGGGCGCCTGCTCGAGCGGGAGGCCGAGGACGCGCTGCGCGCGATGCTCGGCCACGCCGACCTCGTCACCCCCAACCTGCCCGAGCTCGCGGTGCTCGCCCAGGAGGAGGTCGCGTCCTCCTGGGCGGAGGCCCTGGCGCAGGGCCACCGGGTGGCCCGGGCCCACGGCACCCTGGTGCTCGTCAAGGGCGGGCACCTCACCGGGGACCGGACCCCCGACGCCCTCGTGGGCCCGGACGCACCGGAGCCCCTCGCCGCGTTCGACGGCGCCCGGGTGCCCACCGAGAACTCCCACGGCACCGGCTGCTCGCTCTCCTCGGCGCTGGCCACCCTGCAGGCCCGGCACGGGGACTGGGCGCACAGCCTCGGCATCGCCCGCGCGTGGCTGCGCGGGGCGCTCGAGCGCTCCGGGGACCTGGCCGTCGGCCACGGCAGCGGCCCGGTGCACCACTTCCACCACGTCCAGGACGCGCTCGAGAGCTGGGGCGCGGCACCGGCCCGCTTCAGCGACGAGCTCTGGGCGGCCTCCGCCGGGCTGCGCCGGGAGATCGAGGAGCTCGACTTCGTCCGCGGCCTGGGCGACGGCCGGCTCGAGCCCGAGCGGTTCCTCGCCTACCTGGACCAGGACCTGCAGTACCTCGACGGCTACAGCCGGGCGCTGACCCTGCTCGCCGCCCGGGCCCCGGACGAGCGGCAGCGGCTGTTCTTCGCGACCGGCGCGGTGTCCTGCACCGAGACGGAGAGCGAGCTGCACCGGGCCCGCCTGCGGCACGCCGAGCCCGGGGCCGCCGGCGCCGGTCCCGGGGAGGTGACGCGGCGCTACACCTCCTTCCTGCTCGCGGCCACCGCCGCGGAGCCCTACCCGGTGGGCCTCGCCGCGGTGCTGCCGTGCTTCTGGGTCTACGCCGACGTCGGCCGGCACCTGGGGGAGCTCGCGGCGGCCGCCGGGGCCGCCGAGCACCCCTACGCGGACTGGCTCGCCACCTACGCCGACGAGGGCTTCCAGGAGGCGACCCGCACGGCCCGGGAGCTGCTCGACGAGGCCGCCCGGGGCGCGGCCCCGGCCGTGCGGGAGCGGATGCGGGAGGTGTTCCTGGAGGCCTGCGCCCTGGAGCGGGACTTCTTCGCCGCGCCGGTCCCGGCGGTTCGGTTGGCGGGCATTGACGGGATCGAGTAGTCTTGATCTTCGGTGCCATGCCGGTGCGCGCGTGTTCCAACTCGACACCCCACCTGGCGGCACATGCGGGTGCAGTTCCTGAATTGCGGCGAACCTGCGCTGACCACGGCCTGGTCCCACGGGCCGGTCACCGTCAGCTCGTCTCAACGTCGTTGGTCCTGACAGGGGTGCGCTCGACCCACACTGTTTACACATGACGTCGAGAGAAGTGAGTTCCCAAGTGGTGTACGCGATTGTCCGCGCTGGCGGCCGCCAGGAAAAGGTTTCCGTCGGAGACCTCGTTACCCTTGACCGCGTCGCCGGCGGAGCAGGCAGCACCATCGAGCTTCCTGCTCTTCTGCTGGTGGACGGGGACAAGATCACCTCGGATGCCCAGACCCTGGCCGGCGTGAAGGTCACGGCCGAGATCGTCGGCGACCTGCGCGGTCCCAAGATCTCCATCCAGAAGTTCAAGAACAAGACCGGCTACAAGAAGCGCCAGGGCTTCCGGGCCGAGCTGACCACCGTCAAGGTGACCGGTATCGACGCCTGATCGGCGCGATTCCCCCTCCACATACCGGACGCCAGTCCCAACACGAAGGTAGGCACACCTCATGGCACACAAGAAGGGCGCGAGCTCCACTCGCAACGGTCGGGATTCCAACGCGCAGTACCTCGGCGTGAAGCGCTTCGGCGGCCAGACCGTCAACGCCGGCGAGATCCTCGTCCGCCAGCGCGGCACGCACTTCCACCCCGGCCTGAACGTCGGCCGCGGTGGCGACGACACCCTGTTCGCCCTGGCCGCCGGCCAGGTCGAGTTCGGCACCCGCCGGGGCCGCAAGGTCGTCAACATCCAGGCTGCCGCCGAGTAGTCGACCGGGCCGGTCCGCCGGCCCCCGGTGCGGGACCCGTCCCGCACCACCCATGTCTGATCTGTGGAGGGTGGGTGCGTCCAGCGCCCGCCCTCTACAGTTTTAACGTGGCCCGTGCGCGGGCCCGCCCGTTCATGACCCAGAGGAGCTCTCCGTGGCCAGTTTCGTCGACCGCGTCGTCCTGCACGTCTCCGGCGGTTCCGGGGGGCACGGCTGCGTGTCCATCCGCCGCGAGAAGTTCAAGCCGCTCGGCGGGCCGGACGGAGGCAACGGCGGCGACGGCGGCAACGTGATCCTGCGCGTGGACGGCCAGACCACCACCCTGCTCAACTACCACCACGCCCCCCATCGCTCCGCGCCCAACGGCGGACCCGGCAAGGGCGACCTCCGGCACGGCCACCAGGGCGAGGACCTGGTGCTCTCCGTGCCCGACGGCACCGTGGTCAAGGACGGCGACGGCAACGTCCTGGCCGACCTCGTGGGCGAGGGCGCCGAGTTCGTCGCCGCCCCCGGCGGTCAGGGCGGGCTCGGCAACGCCGCGCTGGCCTCGGTCAAGCGCAAGGCCCCCGGCTTCGCCCTCCTGGGCACCCCGGGCGCCTCCCGGGACGTGGTCCTGGAGCTGAAGTCGATCGCGGACATCGCCCTGGTCGGCTATCCCTCGGCCGGCAAGTCCAGCCTGATCGCGGCGATCAGCGCGGCCCGGCCGAAGATCGCCGACTACCCGTTCACCACGCTCGTGCCCAACCTGGGGGTCGTCCAGGCCGGGGACGTGCGCTACACCGTCGCGGACGTCCCCGGGCTGATCCCGGGGGCCTCCGAGGGCAAGGGCCTGGGCCTGGAGTTCCTGCGCCACGTGGAGCGCTGCGCCGCCCTCGTGCACGTCCTGGACTGCGCCACCCTCGAGCCCGGCCGGGACCCGATCTCCGATCTGGAGACCATCGAGGCGGAGCTCGCCGGCTACGCCGTGGACGGCGACCTCGACGGCGGGGACGCGCTGCCGCTCAACGAACGACCGCGGCTGGTGGTGCTCAACAAGATCGACGTGCCCGAGGCCCGCGAGCTGGCCGACTTCGTGCGCCCCGAGCTCGAGTCCCGCGGCTACCGCGTCTTCGAGATCTCCACCGCCTCCCACGAGGGGCTGCGCCCGCTGACCTTCGCGATGGGCGAGGTCGTGGAGCAGGCCCGGGCCGCGCGCCCGGCCCCGGCGGAGGCCCCGCGCGTGGTGCTGCGGCCCAAGGGCGTGCGCGGGCCCGAGTTCACCATCACCCGCGAGGAGCGCAACCTCGAGCCGCTGTGGCACGTGCGCGGGGACAAGCCCGACCGCTGGATCCTGCAGACCGACTTCAACAACGAGGAGGCGGTGGGCTACCTCGCCGACCGCCTCGCGAAGCTCGGCGTGGAGGCCGGGCTGTTCAAGCAGGGTGCCCGGCCCGGGGACGCCGTGCTCATCGGCCCGGAGGACAACGGCGTGGTCTTCGACTGGGAGCCCACGATGGTCGGGGGTGCGGAGCTGCTCGCCGGCCCGCGCGGCACCGACCTGCGCTTCGCCGACATCGACCGCCCGACCCGCGAGCAGAAGCGCCAGCAGTACCAGGAGCGCAAGGACGCCAAGGCCGCGGCCCGCGCCGAGCTCGAGGCCGAGCGCACCGCCGGGGTGTGGACCGAGTCGGTCGACGCCCGCCGGGGCGGGACCGAGCCGGACCCCGGCGCCGACGACTGACGGCCGACCACCGGCACGGACCGACCGACCGGACACGACCGGACCGGCCCGGCACCGGCGATCGACGACCGGCCTGGGACGTGAGCACCCCGGGACACGGCGGACCCGGGGCCGACCGTCCGGTCACCGACGACACCGACCCGCCGCACGACCATCACGACCGACCCCCCTACCGACGACGCCCACCGCACAGGGAGACGCACAGGATGAACGAGCAGACGACCCAGATCGACGTCGAGCGCCTCGAGGAGGTCGCGGAGAAGTCCGCGGTCCAGCTCAGCAGCGAGAACCGCGGCAAGAACCGGCGCAGCCCGATCGAGCGCCGGGAGGACATCCCGCGCGCCCACCGCGTGGTGGTGAAGGTCGGCTCGTCGTCGCTGACGTCCATCGAGAGCTCCATCGACGAGCAGGCCGTGCGGATGATCGTGGACGCCCTGGGGGAGACCAAGGCGCGCGGCATCGAGATCGTGTTCGTCTCCTCGGGCGCGATCACGGCCGGGCTGGCGCCCCTGGGTCTGTCCCGGCGGCCCAAGAACCTCGCCGGCAAGCAGGCTGCGGCCGCCGTGGGGCAGGGCCTGCTCATGGGCCGCTACATCGAGTCCTTCGCCCGCTACGGCGTCACCGTGGGTCAGGTGCTCGTGACCGCCGAGGACCTCATGCGGCGCAGCCACTACAAGAACACCCACCGCCAGATCGAACGGCTCCTGGACTTCGGCGTGCTGCCGATCGTCAACGAGAACGACGCGGTGTCCAGCCAGGAGATCAAGTTCGGCGACAACGACCGGATCGCCGCCCTCATCGCCCACCTGATCAAGGCCGACGTCCTGCTGCTGCTGTCCGACGTCGACGCCCTCTACACCAAGGACCCCCGCAAGGGCGGGGACCGGATCCCGGTGGTCAACGATCCCATCAAGGACCTCGAGGGCGTGCAGATCGGCTCCGTGGGGGCCGCCGGCGTGGGCTCCGGCGGCATGGTCACCAAGGTCCAGGCGGCCCGCATCGCGGCGGCCTCGGGCATCCCTGCCCTCGTCACCTCGGCGCAGAACATCACCCGCGCCCTGCACGGGGAGGACGTCGGGACCTGGTTCGCGACCTCCGGGGGCCGCCGCAACGTGCGGCTGCTGTGGCTGGCCCACCTCGCCGACATCAAGGGCTCGCTGACCCTGGACCCGGGCGCCGTGGAGGCGATCCGGGACCGCAACTCCCTGCTGGCCGCCGGCGTCGTCGGGGTCTCCGGCACCTTCGAGGCGGGGGAGCCGGTCTCCCTGCGGGACCCGGACGGCAGGGAGATCGCCCACGGGCTCAGCAACTACTCCTCGGACGAGATCCCCCCGATGCTCGGCAAGTCCACCTCGGTGCTCGCGGACGAGCTGGGCGACGACTACAGCCGGGAGCTCGTGCACGTGGACAACCTGGTGGTTCTGCGCGCCCGGGGTGCGCGGACTAAACTGAAGAAATGACTTCCGCCGCACACGATTCCGTGACCACCGACGAAGCCACCCCCACGACCGGCAAGGCGGTCGTGTCCGACACCGGCGTGATCGCCACCTTCGGCGAGGACCCGGTCGCCGGCGTGTCCGCCATGGCCGACGACGCCCGCGACGCCGCCCGCATCCTCGCCCGCGCCACCCGCACCTGGAAGGACCGCGCGCTGCTGGCCGTCGCGGACCGGATCGAGCGCAAGCAGGACGTCGTGCTCGCCGCCAACGCCAAGGACCTCGAGCGCGGCCGCGTGAACGGGACCTCCGAGGCCCTGCTGGACCGCCTGAAGCTCGACGCCCAGCGGATCACCGGCCTGGCCGAGAGCCTGCGCGAGCTCGCCGCGCTGCCCGATCCCGTGGGCGGCTTCGTCCGCGGCAGCACCCTGCCCAACGGCCTGCGGATGCGCCAGGTGCGCGTGCCGATGGGCGTGGTGGGCGCCATCTACGAGGCCCGCCCGAACGTGACCGTCGACATCGCCGGCATCGCGCTGAAGTCCGGCAACGCCGTGCTGCTGCGCGGCGGCTCGGCCGCGGAGGAGAGCAACCGGGCCCTCGTGGGCATCATCCGCGACTCCCTCGCCGACGTGAAGCTGCCCGTGGACTGCGTCCAGAGCATCGACGAGTACGGCCGCGAGGGCGCGAACGCCCTGATGGGTGCCCGGGGCAAGGTCGACGTCCTCATCCCGCGCGGGGGGCACGGGCTGATCCAGTCGGTCGTGCAGAACGCGAAGGTCCCCGTGATCGAGACCGGCGAGGGTAACGTGCACCTGTTCGTCGACCACTCCGCGTCGAAGGACATGGCCGTCGACCTCGTCGTGAACTCCAAGACCCACCGCACCAGCACGTGCAACACCACGGAGACGCTGCTGCTGCACAGCGGCTTCGCGCACGGGGACTCCGTCCTGGCGGCACTCGACCGCGCCGGGGTGACCCTGCACGTCGACGAGCGCGCCGAGGCGATGCTGCCGGCAGGCAGCCACCACGTCCGCGCCACCGACGAGGACTGGGCCGCCGAGTACCTGTCCATGGACCTGGCCGTGAAGGTGGTCGACTCCCTGGACGAGGCGCTCGAGCACATCGACCGCTGGTCCACCCGGCACACCGAGGCCATCGTGACCAACGACCTCGCCCACGCCGAGCGCTTCGTGGCGGAGATCGACGCCGCCGCGGTGATGGTCAACGCCTCCACCCGGTTCACCGACGGCGGGCAGCTGGGCCTCGGCGCCGAGATCGGCATCTCCACCCAGAAGATGCACGCGCGCGGCCCGATGGGCCTGGAGGAGCTGACCACCACGAAGTGGATCGTCCAGGGCGACGGGCACGTCCGCGCCTGAGCCGCACGCGGCGGGCCCGCCGCGGATTCAGTACCATGAGAACCGTCCGGGCCCGCCGGCCGAGGCGGCACGGGCCGCTCACCGACTTCCGGCTCCGCGCCGGCACCTGAAGGGATCCCCATGCTCCAGCAGTCCGTCACCACCGTCCTCGCCGCCGTCGAGGGTGGGCACGCCGCCGCCGAGGCCGGGATCCCGCCCGTCGTGTGGGGCGGCTCCGTGTTCGTCGTGCTGATCGGTCTGATGATCGTGGCGATGTCCTTCGCCAACCGCGGGCTCAGCCCGGAGGCCGGCCAGCACCAGGACCCCGCGGACCTGCCGGCGGACGAGCAGGCGCTGCTCGCCGACTACGCCGCCAAGCGGCACGGCTGAGCCGGGGAGTCCCTTCGTCGTGACGACCGCCGCGCAGGACGCCTCCGCCCGCTCCCGGGACCTGCCCGCGACGGGGACGGCCGTCCCGCCCCGCCGACCCGGACGCACCCGGCTCGGCGTGATGGGCGGGACGTTCGACCCGATCCACCACGGCCACCTCGTGGCCGCCTCCGAAGTGGCGGGGGAGTTCGACCTCGACGAGGTCGTGTTCGTGCCCACCGGCCACCCGTGGCAGA
This sequence comes from Kocuria oceani, assembly GCF_029524215.1. Taxonomy (NCBI): domain Bacteria; kingdom Bacillati; phylum Actinomycetota; class Actinomycetes; order Micrococcales; family Micrococcaceae; genus Kocuria; species Kocuria oceani. The sequence continues at coordinate 53,867 of NZ_JARAMH010000007.1, forward strand.
AGGCCGCCGGGGCCGTGAGCCCCGCGGAGCACCGCTACCTGATGACGGTGATCGCCACGGCGTCCAACCCGCGCTTCACCGTCAGCCGCGTCGACATCGAGCGCGACGGCCCGACGTTCACGGTGGACACCCTGCGCGACCTGAAGCGCCAGCGCCCGGAGGCGGACCTGTTCTTCATCACCGGCGCCGACGTCATGGCGGAGATCCTGACGTGGAAGGGCGCCGAGGAGCTGTGGGAGCTCGCCCATTTCGTGGGGGTGACGCGCCCGGGCCACGACCTCGCCGCGCCCGTCGGGTCCAGCGGGGTCAACCTGCTCGAGGTGCCGGCCATGGCGATCTCCTCCACGGACTGCCGCGCCCGGGTGGCCCAGCACAAGCCCGTCTGGTACCTCGTGCCCGACGGCGTGGTGCAGTACATCAACAAGTACGGCCTGTACCTCGGCCCGGAGGCGAGCGCGGAGGCCGGGCACGTCGGCGCGTATCCGGGCACCGTCCCGGTGGAGGCCCCCTGATGCCCGGCAACGACGAGGCCCGGGACGGCAGAACCCCGGACGACGGGGCCTACGACGCCGGGACCCACGACGCTGGGCAGCCGGCTCCCTCCGGGCCCGCCCCGATCATCGACCTCGGCGGCGACGCCGTGCCGGTGCGGCCCGTGAAGCCTCTCGGGCCGCGGCGGCTGGCCCGTCTGCAGCGGGAGCTGGCGGAACGCTCCCGCGAGCTGCAGCAGACCGGCGGGGACCCGGCCGACCCGGACCTGCTCGAGAAGCAGCGCCGCTTCGCCGAGCTCGCCGCCCAGGCCGAGCAGGCCAACGCGCCCTCCGCCGGCGGTGCCGGCGTCCCCGCGCCCGTGACGCCGCGGCCTCCCGCGGCGCGGACCGCTCCTGCCGAGCCGGCGCCCGCGGAGCCGCCGCCCGGCGAGCCCACGCCTCCGGAGGCGACCGAGCAGATCACCGTCGTCTTCCCCGGTGCGGACGGCACGACCGGCACGGACGGGCACGTGGGCCACGACCCGGTGCACGTCGACCCCTCCCTGTTCAGCAACCGGCTCGCGCCGGAGGAGCTGGCCGCGCTCACGCACATCGAGATCCTCGCCCCCGCCGAGCACCACGGCTCGCACGCGGCGGCCCCCGAGGATCCCGGTGACGCGACGGCACCGCAGTCGGACCCGCCGGAGACCGCGCCCCCGGTGGCCGCCCTGCCGGAGCCGGCGGGGGAGCGGGCCGAGGAGGAGCCGGAGCCACCGGCCGCTCCGGTGCCCGCCACGGCGGCGGGCGGCCTGGAGCTGCTCGAGCCGCGCGAGTACCGGCGCGGGGCCGCAGGCCGCCGGCTGGCTCTGCTGCTGCTGCTGGTCCTGCTGGCGGCGCTGGCCGTGGTGCTGGTGCTCTTCGTCCTCTGAGAGCGCTCCCTCCCTCCTGTTCACCATCCGTTCGCTCCACACCGTCCCCTCGAGGGGACGGAACCACCGGTTCGCCGGGAAAGGATCCTCCTTGACTGTCAATGATTTCTCCCTGTCCATCCTCCAGATCGCGGCCGCCGCGGCCGACGCCAAGCAGGCCCACGACATCGTGGCCCTGGACGTCAGCGAGGCGCTGGGCATCACCGACGCGTTCCTCGTCGCCTCCGCCTCCAACGAGCGGCTCGTCAACGCCGTCGTCGACGAGATCGAGGAGAAGCTCGTCGAGCGGCTCGACCTGCGCCCGATCCGCCGCGAGGGCCGCTCCGAGGGCAGGTGGGTCCTCCTCGACTACGGCGACGTGGTCATCCACGTCCAGCACGACGAGGACCGGGCCTTCTACGCGCTCGAGCGGCTCTGGCGGGACAGCCCCGTGGTCGATCTGGGGCCGTCCGAGCAGGGCGCCACCGCGCCGGAGGAGTCCGCGCCGGCCCCCGCGTCCGACGATTTGCCTTGATCCGGATCAGCTGTCTAGTATGAATGCGTTGCCCAGCGGGGCGCAGGATCAACCGGAAAAGGGTGACCGAAAAGGGAACTCCGAGGTTGTGATAGTGTTCCGGAGGTAACGACCTGGGGCTGTGGCGCAGCTGGTAGCGCATTTGCATGGCATGCAAAGGGTCAGGGGTTCGAGTCCCCTCAGCTCCACCAGGACGAAAGAGCCCGTTCCGCATCGCGCGGAACGGGCTCTTTCGCTGTCCCGGCCACGGCTCCGCCCGCCGTGCCGCCCACCGTGCCTTTCCCTGGGCCGTTCCGGGCCCCGCGCCACAAAAGCCGCACTCGCCCGCATCCCTTCCGCTCGTTGATGTGTCCTGTTAGCGTCTGCTCCACCGGCGGCCGACCTCCGTGAGCTGTATCACGACGTGTCGGGATCCGCCGGACCCGCGCGCCTCGCGGTGCACATTCCAGCGGACATCCTCAACGGAAGAGGTCATGATGGCAGGCAACAGAGCAGTCGCCTACAAGGGTCCCGGCAAGGTCGAGGTCATCGACACCGACTACCCGGAGTTCGAGCTCAAGGACGCACCCGGCATCAACACCGCCAACATCGGCCGCAAGGTCCCGCACGGGGTCATCCTCCGGACCGTGGCCACCAACATCTGCGGCTCCGACCAGCACATGGTCCGCGGCCGCACCACGGCCCCCACGGACCTGGTCCTGGGCCACGAGATCACGGGCGAGGTCGTGGAGGTCGGCCCCGACGTGGAGTTCATCAAGGTGGGGGACATCGTCTCCGTGCCCTTCAACATCTCCTGCGGGCGCTGCCGCAACTGCAAGGAGCGCAAGACCGGCATCTGCCTCAACGTCAACCCGGACCGGCCCGGCTCCGCCTACGGCTACGTGGACATGGGCGGCTGGGTCGGCGGACAGGCCGAGCACGTCCTGGTGCCCTACGCAGACTGGAACCTGCTGAAGTTCCCGGACCGGGACCAGGCCCTGGAGAAGATCATGGACCTGACCATGCTCTCCGACATCCTGCCCACCGGCTACCACGGCGTGGTCACGGCCGGGGTGGGGGTCGGCTCGACCGTCTACATCGCCGGCGCCGGCCCGGTCGGCCTGGCCGCGGCGGCCTCGGCCCACCTGCTCGGGGCGGCCGTGGTGATCGTGGGCGACATGAACGAGGAGCGTCTGGCGCAGGCCCGCAGCTTCGGCTGCGAGACCGTGGACGTGTCCAAGGGCGCGCCGGCCGAGCAGATCGAGCAGATCCTCGGCGTGCCGGAGGTCGACTGCGGCGTGGACGCGGTGGGCTTCGAGGCCCGCGGGCACGGCAAGGACGCCTCCCACGAGGCCCCGGCCACCGTGCTGAACTCCCTGATGGACATCACCGCCGCCGGCGGGGCCCTGGGCATTCCGGGTCTCTACGTCACCGGGGACCCGGGGGCGGTCGACGAGGCCGCCAAGAAGGGCTCCCTGTCCATCAGCCTCGGCACCGGCTGGGCCAAGTCCCTGTCCTTCACCACCGGCCAGTGCCCGGTCATGAAGTACAACCGGCAGCTGATGATGGCGATCCTGCACGACAAGATCCAGATCGCGAAGGCCGTCAACGCCAAGGCCATCCCGCTGGAGGAGGCGCCGCGGGGCTACGCCGAGTTCGACGCCGGGGCCGCCACGAAGTACGTGCTCAACCCCAACGGCTACATCAAGAACTAGCCGCAGCAGCCAGCGCGACGACGCACGCCCACGGGGTGCCGTGGACCGGGAAACCGGCCCGCGGCGCCCCGCGGTCACCGCCGTGACCCGGGCGGGCGCTGTGAAACACTGGGCGCATGGCGAAGAAATCCGACAGCTCGGACCTCCTGCAGACCGTCGACCAGGTCACCGAAGAAGCCATCAACGTGGGCTACCGCCTCGAGCAGCGGTTCCACCGGTTCCGCCAGCGCCGCGCCGAGTCCCGGGGCGACATCCCCGTCATGGTCGCCTTCGAGGGCTACGGGTCCGAGCACCACGTGCGGGTGCTGGGCCGGGCGCTGCTGAAGACCCGCGGGCTGATCGAGTCCACCGACGAGAGCGCCGAGTCCATCCGCGGCTGGCGCTCCTTCACCTCCGTGCCCATCGCCTTCGCCCACGTCAACGTCTGGATCGACGAGTACGAGTTCCACCTGGTGGCCGACAAGGGCGGAGTGATCGACGTCGACCTGCAGGTGTCCCTGCCCCCCGGTGAGCACACCGTGTGGATGCAGACGGAGGGCTCGGACGTCGTCGAGGCCCGGGTGTTCGTCGTCGCCGACGAGCAGCGGATCGGCGTGGTCTCCGACGTCGACGACACCGTCATGGTCACCGCCCTGCCCCGCCCCCTGCTGGCGGCCTGGAACTCCTTCGTGCTCAACGAGCACGCCCGCACCCCGACCCCGGGCATGGCGGTGATGATGGACCGGCTGCTGCACCGCCACCACGAGGCGCCCTTCGTCTACCTCTCCACGGGCGCCTGGAACGTGGCGCCCACCCTGCGCCGGTTCCTCACCCGCAACGCCTACCCGGACGGGGCCCTGCTGCTCACCGACTGGGGGCCCACCACGGACCGCTGGTTCCGGGCCGGCTCGGCCCACAAGGTGCAGAACCTCGAGCGTCTGGCCCGGAACTTCCCGGAGGTGCGCTGGATCCTCATCGGCGACGACGGCCAGCACGACCCCGAGATCTACAGCGGCTTCGTGCACCGCTATCCCGACCACGTGGCCGCGATCGTGATCCGCAACCTGTCCCCGGCCGAGGCGGTGCTGGCCGGCAACCCCCTCGTCAACGAGGAGCGGCGGGTGAGCATCCCCGAGGGGACGCTGTGGATCGAGGGCAACGACGGCGCCTCGATCTCCCGCCAGCTCGCCGAGCACGGACTGCTCTGAGCGGCAGGCCGACCCGCCCGCGGCGTGGAACGTCCGAGCGCGGTCCTACGCTGGAGCCATGACGAGCACCCGCAGCACCCTCGCCGCCGCCCCGGCCGCCACCACCGGGGACTTCCCAGCGGTCGACGCCGCCGTCGCCCGGGCCCGTGCGTCCTTCGTCCCGGACCTGGACCTCGAGGCCCGGCTGGACCGGCTCCAGCGGCTGGAGGACCTCCTGCGGGAGAACCGTGAGGCGCTCCAGGACGCCCTCGCGGCCGACCTCGGCAAGCCCCCTGCCGAGGCGTGGCTGACCGAGATCGGCTTCACCCTCGAGGAGATCGCCGGGATCCGCAAGGAGCTGCGCCGCTGGATGGCCCCGGTGCGGATCCCGGTCCCGCTGAGCCTGGCCCCGGCCCGCTCCCGGATCGAGCACCAGCCGCTCGGCACCGTGCTGGTGATGGCGCCGTGGAACTACCCCGTCCAGCTGGTCCTGAGTCCGCTGGCGGGAGCGCTCGCCGCCGGCAACACCGTCGTCGTCAAGCCCTCCGAGGTCTCCGCGACGGTCTCCGCGGTGCTGGCCGGACTGCTCGAGACGTACCTGGGGGACTGCGTCAGCGTGGTCGAGGGCGGCGTCCCGGAGACCACCCGGTTGCTGGAGCACCGTTTCGACCACGTCTTCTACACCGGCAACGGGACGGTCGCCCGGATCGTGATGGCCGCGGCCGCCCGGCACCTGACGCCGGTGACGCTCGAGCTGGGCGGGAAGTCCCCGGCCTGGGTGGACGGCTCGACCGATCTGCGGACCGCCGCGCGGCGGATCGTGTGGGGGAAGTTCCTCAACGCCGGACAGACCTGCGTGGCGCCGGACCACGTCCTCGGCACGCCCGGGACGCTGGCCGCCCTCGAGCCCGAGCTGGTGCGGGCGGTGGGGGAGCTCTACGGGAAGGACCCGCGCCGCAGCGGCTCCTACGGGCGGATCGTCACCGAACGCCACCTCGACCGGCTCACCGGCCTCCTGGACCAGGTCCCTGCCGAGGACGTGGTGTGCGGCGGCGCGGCCGACCCGGAGGCGCGCTACCTGGCGCCCACGGTGGTGCGCTCGGCCCCGGACGGCCCGCTGATGGCCGAGGAGATCTTCGGGCCCGTCCTGCCGCTGGTGCCGGTGGAGTCGGCCGAGCACGCGGTGGAGCTCGTCACCGCGAGGGACAAGCCGCTGGCCCTCTACGTGTTCACCGAGGACAGGGCGGTCAAGGAGCTCTTCCGCCGGCGCACGTCCTCCGGCGGGCTGTCCTTCAACGCGCCGCTGCTGCAGCTGAGCAGCCCGGAGCTGCCCTTCGGCGGAGTGGGGGAGAGCGGCACCGGCGCCTACCACGGGAAGTTCTCGTTCACCACGTTCTCCCACGCGCGGGCGGTCCTGGACAAGCCGCTCGCCCCCGACACCCTGCGGGTCGTCTACCCGCCCTACCGGGGCCTGCGGGCGCTGCTCGCCGGCGCGGCGGTCGGTCTGCGACGGCCCCGCCGCCGGAGCCGACACGCCGTGTCCGAAAATTAATTCGGTCCGCCGTCCGGGGGCCCCGCGGAGCGCACAGCCTGTGCATATCGGGGCCCCGGTCGCGGATTTCCGCGACCCCCGCGGACGGGGCCCTGTGGATGGCCGAGGCCTGTCCTGGGGATAGCCAGAGAGGAGCTGTGGACAACCGTCACCACTGCATCTAGGGGTCACTTCCCCTTCCGGACACTAGATGTAGTATTGAAATCAGCCACCCGGAGAGACCCCTTCACCGCCGCAGAGTCTGCGGAAGTCCCGGATCTCCCCCGAAAAACCACCCGAGCGACCAAGGGGAAACAGCGATGTCCGTGACCGTGTACAGCAAGCCGTCCTGCGTCCAGTGCAATGCCACCTACCGGGCCCTGACCAAGAAGGGCATCGAGTACAACGTCGTCGACGTCACCGAGGACGAGGCGGCCCTGGCCCACGTCCTGGCGCTGGGCTACCAGCAGGTCCCGGTCGTCGAGACGCCCACCGAGCACTGGTCCGGCTACCGTCCGGACAAGATCACCTCCCTGGCCGTGCTGCTCTCGGCCTGAGGCCCGCGCGCCGCCCGCTTCCCCGCGGCGCCCGGTCCCGGACCCGGATGCAGGACCACCGGCCACCGACCCACCCCGGAGCGCGGAAGCACATGAGCACGAACCACCCCGGCACCACCGGGACCGCTCTGCAGGACCCCGGCGCCGCCCGCCCGGCGTCCGCGTCCTGCGCCCCCCTGGTCGTCTACTTCTCCTCGGTCTCCAACAACACGCACCGCTTCGTCGAGAAGCTCGCCGCCCGCGCGGTGCGCCTTCCTCTTCTGACCGGGGAGGAGCCCCCCGAGATGACCGAGCCCTTCGTGCTGGTCGCCCCGACCTACGGGCGGCCCAGTGGCAGCGGGGCCGTTCCGCCGCAGGTCGTGAAGTTCCTCAACAGGGAGGCCAACCGGCGGCTGCTGCGCGGCGTGATCGGCGCGGGCAACACCAACTTCGGGCCGGCGTTCTGCCTGGCCGCGGACAAGATCGCGGCCAAGTGCGACGTCCCCGTCCTCTACAAGTTCGAACTCATGGGCACCTCCGAGGATGTCCGCAAGGTAAACGAAGGATTGGAACAGTTTTGGCGACAATTTCCGCAGCCCCGGGCGTGAGCGTCGAGCCCGGCCACGAGGACAAGCGCGTTCCGCAGAAGTACCAGGGCCTGGGCTACCACGAGCTCAACGCCCTGCTGAACCTCTACGACGCGGACGGCAACATCCAGTTCGACGCCGACCGGCAGGCCGCGCGGCAGTACTTCCTGCAGCACGTCAACAACAACACCGTCTTCTTCCACGACCTCGAGGAGAAGCTCGACTACCTGGTCTCGCACCAGTACTACGAGCCCGAGGTCCTGGCGAAGTACAGCCGGGACTTCATCAAGGAGCTCTCCAAGCGGGCCTACGCGAAGAAGTTCCGCTTCGAGACCTTCCTGGGCGCGTTCAAGTTCTACACGTCCTACACGCTGAAGACCTTCGACGGCCAGCGCTACCTCGAGCGCTTCGAGGACCGCGTGGTCATGGTCTCCCTCTACCTCGCCGACGGCGACGAGACCCTCGCCGCCCAGCTCGTGGACGAGATCATCTCCGGGCGCTTCCAGCCGGCCACCCCCACGTTCCTCAACGCGGGCAAGCAGCAGCGGGGTGAGCTCGTCTCCTGCTTCCTGCTGCGCATCGAGGACAACATGGAGTCCATCGGGCGCTCCATCAACTCCGCGCTGCAGCTGTCCAAGCGCGGCGGCGGCGTGGCGTTCGCGCTGACCAACATCCGTGAGGCCGGCGCCCCGATCAAGAAGATCGAGAACCAGTCCTCGGGCATCATCCCGATCATGAAGCTGCTGGAGGACTCCTTCTCCTACGCCAACCAGCTCGGTGCCCGCCAGGGCGCGGGGGCGGTGTACCTGCACGCCCACCACCCGGACATCTACAGCTTCCTGGACACCAAGCGGGAGAACGCGGACGAGAAGATCCGGATCAAGACCCTGTCCCTGGGCGTGGTCATCCCGGACATCACGTTCGAGCTGGCCAAGAAGAACCAGGACATGTACCTGTTCTCCCCGTACGACGTCGAGCGGGTCTACGGCATGCCGTTCTCGGACGTGAACGTGAGCGAGAAGTACCACGAGATGGTCGCCGACGGCCGGATCCAGAAGAAGAAGATCAAGGCCCGCGAGTTCTTCCAGACCCTCGCCGAGGTGCAGTTCGAGTCCGGCTACCCGTACGTCATGTTCGAGGACACCGTGAACCGGGCGAACCCGATCGACGGCAAGATCATCATGTCCAACCTGTGCTCCGAGATCCTCCAGGTCTCCGAGCCGTCCACGTACCACGAGGACCTGGACTACGACGAGGTCGGCAAGGACATCTCCTGCAACCTCGGCTCCCTCAACATCGCCCTCACCATGCAGTCCCCGGACTTCGGCCAGTCGGTGGAGACCGCGATCCGGGGCCTCACCGCGGTGTCGGACATGTCCAACATCAACTCGGTGCCCTCGATCGAGCGCGGCAACCAGATGTCCCACGCGGTGGGGCTGGGCCAGATGAACCTGCACGGCTACCTCGCCAAGGAGCACATCCACTACGGCTCCGAGGAAGGCCTCGACTTCACGAACATCTACTTCTACACGGTCACCTACCACGCGATCCGCGCGTCGAACGAGATCGCGAAGGAGCGGCGGGCCACGTTCGCCGGTTTCGAGCGGTCCCAGTACGCGACGGGGGAGTACTTCGCCAAGTACACCGACCGCGAGTGGGCCCCGGCCACCGGGCGCGTCCGGCAGCTGTTCGCCGAGGCCGGCGTGCACATCCCCACGCAGGAGGACTGGGCGCGGCTCAGGGCCTCGGTGATGGAGCACGGGATGTACAACCAGAACCTCCAGGCCGTCCCGCCGACCGGGTCCATCTCCTACATCAACAACTCGACGTCCTCGATCCACCCGATCGCCTCGAAGATCGAGATCCGCAAGGAGGGCAAGCTGGGCCGCGTGTACTACCCGGCGCCCTTCATGAACAACGAGAACCTGGAGTACTTCCAGGACGCCTACGAGATCGGCTACGAGAAGATCATCGACACCTACGCCGCGGCCACGCAGCACGTGGACCAGGGCCTGTCCCTGACCCTGTTCTTCAAGGACACGGCCACCACCCGCGACATCAACAAGGCGCAGATCTACGCCTGGCGCAAGGGCATCAAGACGATGTACTACTCCCGGATCCGCCAGCTGGCGCTGGAGGGCACGGAGGTCGAGGGCTGCGTGTCCTGCATGCTTTGACCGCCGGCCCCGGCGACCACCACGAACTCCCCGCGTGCGTCCGCAGGACGCGCGCGGGGGCCCACCCCGTTCAAGGAAGAGACAGACCATGACGCTGGAGAAGAGCGAGAGCATCGACAAGGTGCAGCTGCTCCACCACCAGGCCCAGGCCATCAACTGGAACCGGATCGAGGATCCGAAGGACGACGAGGTCTGGGACCGCCTGACCGCGAACTTCTGGCTGCCCGAGAAGGTCCCGATCTCCAACGACGTCCCCTCGTGGAAGACGCTGACCCTGGAGGAGCAGGAGCTCACCATGCGGGTCTTCACGGGCCTGACGCTGCTGGACACCATCCAGGGCACCGTGGGCGCCGTCTCCCTGATCCCGGACGCCGTGACCCTGCACGAGGAGGCGGTGTACACCAACATCGCGTTCATGGAGTCCGTGCACGCGAAGTCCTACTCCTCGATCTTCTCGACGCTGTCCTCCATGAAGGACATCGACGACGTGTTCCGCTGGTCCCGGGAGAACCCGTACCTGCAGAAGAAGGCCGAGATCGTCATCCGCTACTACAAGGGCGACGACCCGCTGAAGAAGAAGGTGGCCTCGACCCTGCTCGAGTCCTTCCTCTTCTACTCCGGGTTCTACCTGCCCATGTACTGGTCCTCCCGGGCGAAGCTGACGAACACGGCCGACCTGGTCCGCCTGATCATCCGCGACGAGGCCGTGCACGGCTACTACATCGGCTACAAGTTCCAGCGGGCGATGGCCCAGGAGTCGCAGGAGCGCCAGGACGAGCTGAAGCTCTACACCTACGAACTGCTCGACGAGCTCTACGAGAACGAGGTGCTCTACACCGAGTCGCTCTACGACGGGGTGGGGTGGACCGAGGACGTCAAGAAGTTCCTGCACTACAACGCCAACAAGGCCCTCAACAACCTGGGCTTCGAGGCGTTGTTCCCGAAGGAGATGACCGACGTCTCGGCGGCGATCCTCTCCGCGCTGTCCCCGAACGCCGACGAGAACCACGACTTCTTCTCCGGCTCGGGCTCCTCCTACGTCATCGGCAAGGCCGTGAACACGGAGGACGAGGACTGGGACTTCTGATCTCTTGTGTGGTCCCGACCTGTCTGAGCAGTGTGGCCCTGTCTGAGCAGATCGGCCGCCCGTTCTGAGCATGGATCGGATGTGGTGATACCGCGGTCCACCCGACCTCCCGATCCTCCTGCCCGGTCCCGGCGATCTGTCGATCCAGTCGCCGGGATCGGGCAGTTGAGCGGACGAAGCATGGTGCCCGAGGATCCTTCTCGGGTGCGGCAATGCCGGAGCCGGCGTCCGGGCAGTGCCCTGCCTTCCCCGTCCCGGCTCCCAGGCGCCCTGCCTAGGGTCGCCGGATGGACCAGTCAGCCGAGCGTCAGCAGCACATCGTGGACACCCTCGTGGAGGCCCTGGAGGACCTCATGCACGCGAACCCGCTCGCGTTCCGGACCCGGTTCCGGAAGATGGCGGCGGACCCGTACGCGTTCTACCGCGGCAGCGCCGCCCTGTTCTACGCCGACATGGGGGAGCTGGAGGACGCCTGGGCGGATGAGCGCACCAGCCGGGTCTGGATCCAGGGCGATCTGCACGCGGAGAACTTCGGCACGTACATGAGCAGTGAGGGCCGGCTGACCTTCGACGTCAACGACTTCGACGAGGCCTACGTGGGGCACTTCTCCTGGGACCTGCGCCGCTTCGTGGCGTCGCTGTCCCTGCTGTGCTGGCAGAAGGCGCCGCCCTCGGAGGTCGCCCGCGACCTCGTGCGGACCTATCTGCGGGCATATCTCGACCGGGTCCGGGACTACGTGGCCGACGGCAGCGCGGACTTCGCCTTCGGCCTGGACAACGCCGGAGGTGCCGTCCTGGGCGTGCTGCACGCCGCCCGCAGCGCCCGCCGCACCCGCTTCCTCGAGTCCATGACCCTTATCGACGCCCACGAACGCCACTTCCTCGACGACGGCTCCATCCGGCGGCTGGAGGAGGACGAGCACCGGAGGGTCCAGGCGGCCTTCGAGGACTACCTGGCCACCGTCCCGCAGGACGTGCGTTCCCGGCGCCGGGTGTTCTACAAGGTCAAGGCGATCGTGGGGAAGAAGGGCTTCGGCATCGGCAGCGCGGGACTGCCGACCTACAACCTGCTCATCGAGGGCTTCGACGAGGCCCAGGAGAACGACATCGTGCTCACCATGAAGCAGGCCAAGGTGGCCGCCCCGAGCCGGATCGTGGCCGACGAGCGGGTGCGGGACTTCTTCGCCGACGACGGCCACCGCGCCGTGATCAGCCAGCGGTCGCTGCAGACCCACACCGACCCGCTGCTGGGTCACACCACATTGGACGGGAAGGCCTTCGTCGTCTCCGAGCTCTCCCCCTACACGCTGGACCTGGCCTGGGGAGAGCTCACCGAACCCGACCAGATCGCCCCCGTGATGCGGGACCTGGGGCAGGCCACGGCCAAGATCCACTGCTCCACGGACGAGGACGGGGACCACGACCTCGTGCCGTTCCGGACGGAGACCGCGATCACGGGCGTGCTGGAGGGCCGTGAGGACGAGTTCGTCGAGGACCTCGTGGACTTCGCCGAGGACTACGCCGCCACCGTCCGGGCCGACCACGCGCTGTTCGTCGACGCGTTCCGCGAGGGCGGGATCAGCGCCGTGCCCGCCGCCTGACACCTGGTCGTGTGACTCGGGCGGGAGTTGCCCGCCTCCATCCAGGTGGAACTGTCCCGAGAACAGGGCGGGAGACGGTGACGGCGTCCCCGCCGCTTCACACCTGAATGGCCCGGTGCTGTCCCATGAACCGTGCGTGCGTCACCCCCGCGACCAGCCTCGACTCCGGCCGGGTCCATCACGGGAGACCACGAACTCCTCGGTGGTGCCCGTCCCGGTCACGTCGAGACCCGGACGAGGCGGCGGACCTTCACGATCCGACGACCTGATGGCGATGCCGTGCCACGGCAGCGCACCGAGGTCACCGTCCACCGGGTTCGCGGCAGCACGGGTCCTCCTGGGCCAGGTCCCACTCGTCGGGACCGGCCAGGACCGGCGGGCAGGACACGCCTTCGACGTCTTCGCGGGACGGCGCTGCCGGCAATGCGGACGGGCACTTCTTGCGCGTGCGACGGGTTCCTCGGGTACGGTCGACCCACCGGTACGACGTCCGCTCCGCGGCCGATTCGACCGGGGCTGACACAGGAGGCGCAGGCCGATGCGGACCGGACGAGGCCCCGGCCCTCCGGGCAGGGATGGAACACCGGGCCTGCGCCGCATGCTGGTGCGGTCGACGCTGTCAGGGCTGGGCGTCGTCCTGGCGTACTTCGTGCTGCCGTTCACCTCCGCGTTCACCGGCAGCACGGTCCTGGTGCTCGTCGGCGGCCTCGTGCTCGTCGCGGCGTTGCTGGTCTGGCAGATCCGCGCTATCTGGGTCTCCCCGGTGCCGCGGGCGCAGGCCTTCGGGACGCTGGCGCTCACTCTGCCGGTGTTCGTCGTGGTCTTCGCCGCCACGTACTACCTGATGTCCCGTGCCGTCCCCGAGCACTGGTCCGAGCCGCTGAGCCGGCTGGACGCCTTCTACTTCGCGGTGACGGTCATCGCGACCGTCGGTTTCGGGGACATCACGGCCGTCTCCCAGGCCGCCCGCGCCGTGGTCACGGTGCAGATGATCGGCAACCTCCTCCTGGTCGGCCTGATCGCCCGGGTGATCATGCGCGCTGTCCAGGAGGGGCTGGAACGGCGGGACTCCGTGTCCGAGTGAGCGGCAACAGGTTTCCACGGCCCTGGCAGGGGGTGGCCGGTCTCGGCTCGGGTTCCAGGGAGGTCCGGGACGGTCCGTCCAGCCGGGTGCGACCGGGCCCGACCTCACCGCCGCGGCCGGGAGCGGGGTGGACGCGGCCGGCAAAGGGACGTGGAGGCCTGCGCGGCAACCTCCTGCCCGGCACCGGCCCCGGAGGTGGCGCCGCTGCCGTCCGGTGCCGCCGTGCCGTCACCCACTGGATGCTGTGCGGTCCGTGCCGCGCGTGTGCGCATCGGTGCTCGCCTGCTGGCCGGCCTGTGCGACGTCGACGCCGGTCACCGGGGCGCCCGCCCGCTCGTAGACGAGGGACACGGCTCCCTTCGGGAACGCCCGCGGCGGTGCCGCCAGGGTGAAGGCGGCCGGGACGGCGCCCCTGCCGAAGATCCGCTTGCCCGAGCCCAGGACCAGCGGATAGAGGAGGAGGTTCAGCCGGTCGACGAGGTCCTCCCGCAGCAGGGTGGTCAGGAGCTCGCCGCTGCCGATGACGCGCACTGCGTCGAAGCGGTCCCGGAGCGCACGCACCTCCGCCGCGACGTCCCGCAGGACCGTGGTGCCCGCCCACGACGGGTCGGTCAGCGTGCGCGACACGACGAACTTCGGCACGGCGTTGAACGTCACGGCGATCGGGTCGTCGTCCCCGTGGGCCGGCCAGTAGTCGGCGAAGATGTCGTACGTCCTGCGTCCGAGCAGCAGCGCGTCCAGACGAGCGATGCCGGCGCCGATCGTCTCGCCCGTTGCGTCGTCGAAGTACGCGCCCTGCCAGCCGCCGAGTTCGAAGCCGCCCGCACGGTCCTCGTCGGGTCCGCCCGGGCCCTGATAGACGCCGTCGAGGGTGAGGAAGAGATCGGCCTGGATGATGCCCATGGAGTGGTCCTTCGGTGTGCGACGTCCGAGGCGCACCATCCTGTCCGGCCCCCGCCCGGGGGTCAATCCTGGGGCGGTGCATGACGGCGAGCCGTGCCGGGCACTCAGGACGGTGGCCTCGATCGCGGGTGAACGCCGCATCGACCGGTACGCCGGTGCCCCGGCGCACGAAGCGAGGTCTGGTCGCGGGAGCTCACCGGGCGGTCGGTGGAAAGCCGGGCACTCGGGCATCAGAAGGGCGGGGGAGCGCCAACCGGGGCGAGGGGCGGAGGGTTTCCGGACGGTCCGCCGACGACCGGTGTGCATCGGGGGTCTGTGAGGACGCCACGGCCACCGACGTGCTCGGGCACGGACCGGTGCACGAGTCCGGCCGGTGACGTCCACTCCAGCACCGCGGTACGTCCCGGCGGTTCCCCATTTGCTCGAGTGCGGGCTCTGCCTCGACCCGCCGGACCGACCAGCGCCCGAGGTGCCCGCCGCGGTGCTTGATCCGGTGATGGTGCCGACACAGTGCGGCCAGGTTGTGCTCGGCCGTCCGTCCCCCTTCGGCCCAGGCCATGGTGTGGTCCAGATCGCAGCTCTCGGCTCGGCGCCGGCACCCGGGAAACCGACAGGTGCCGTCACGCAGCTCGACCAGACGACGCAGGTGCCGCGGCACCGCATAGACGGTGCGGTCGTGGTCAAGAATTACCCCCGTGGTGGGGTGGGTCAGCACCCGGTGCCAGGCCCCGGCCCCGGCAGCCAGCTGACGCGCCACCTCCGCGCTGATCGGGCCGTAGCCGGACAGCATCGGGGCACCGCACCCGGCCGCTCCTGACTCTGTTCCGGCACCGGTCAGCACCGCCACCGGCACGGTCACACTCACCTGCGCCCGGACTCCGCGTGGAAAGCGTTCCTCGTCCGGCAGCACACCGTCCAGGAGCAGGTCCGCCAGCACATCGGCACGCAGTTCTCCTGCCGTGCGCGTCTCCGGGACCTCCGACAGTTCCGGCCCCGGCACGGAGGCCGGTACCGGACGGCCCGGCACCGGTACGTCCTCGCCCAGCAGGGTGGCCAGTTCTTCGAGTCTGCCGTGCACCGCGAGCGCCACGTGCGCGTCCAGCAGCGCGTGCAGATAGGCCGTCCCGTCGGGCGCCGGCTCCACCCACACCGCACGATGCTTCCGTGCGGCTCGCCGACTGCGCTCCTCGGCGTCGGCCACGAGCACGGCGCGCCGGGCACGGGCCGTTGCCCGCAGCTGCGCAGCCGTGGCATGCGGCGCCCGTTCCAGCAGTTCGGTGATCAGGCGGCAGGCGGCCTCCACGGGCGGCGGCACGCACTGCGTGCCGGTCCAGGTCGGCGCTTCAACGACGAGCTCGCGCCACTGCTCCACCATCACCATGGCCTGGGCGACGCCGATCCGGCCCGCCTCCAGGGCGATCAGGACCTGCGGCTTCATCTCGGCCAGCAGCACGGCGTCCTCCACACGCCGCCGGGCCGTGCCCGACGGCAGCCGGAGGGCCGGCCCGACCTCGGCCGCCACGTCCACGACCAGTTGGTGCTCCGCCTCGGCCAAGGGACTCAGCGGGTCCGGGCGGACAGCACCCCGGGCCGACAGCTCCGCCTCGGCCTTGTCCATCGCCTCGAACCGGGCCGCCGTGCGAGCCGCCTGCGCCGCCAGCCACAGACGGTGGATGCACCGCAGCTGCGCGCCCACGGCCCGCGCCTCCGCCGCCGCCGCGTCAACGAGCTCCAGGGCAGCGGCCCGCACCACCGCGTTCCTCGCCCGGGGGTCCACCATCTCCGGAAGCACAGCTTCACCCGGACATGCCCCACCACTCACCCGGGTCCGGGGCCGCCGCCGAGCCGTTGCCGTCATGGGTTCATGGTCCCGGCGGCGTCCGACGTCCCAAGGTCCTCGATACCGCCTCACAGGGCGAGGTTCCCCGTCGGCCTGCCGGAGTCCGGGACGCCCCACGAGATCGACCTCCCCGCCTCCTGGTGGGGCACCGCTGTCCCGCCGGCAAACCATCATCGCTGCGCGCCTCCTTCCTTTTCACCGGGCGCCGGGACTGCCGGCCAGGCCCGGCGCTCGGGCCCCACAGGACACCCGCAATGAGCCTGCGCCGGCGCTGCACGGGTCCCCTCAACCGCGCGGGGGTCTCCGCTTGGGCCACTCTCCGGCGGGACGTCGACGATCCCCGAGGGGTGACGGTGGTCGGCGCGTCACCGTCCTGAGTCCGGTAGCACCTCCTGCTTCGACGATATGAATCGTCCCGGTTGCCGCCGCGGTTCTGGGCCTCCGCTCCGGTCACTCTCCGGCGGGGACGTGGACGATCCCCGAAAGACGGCGGGGGTCGGCGCGTCACCGTCCTGAGCGCGCATGCTGTCCGGCACCGGCGGTGCGGGCCGGCCCGGGCCCGGTGCCCGAGGTCGTCGATCCGACCGCCTTGCGCAGCGTGGCGACGCAAGGGCCAGGCCGGACGGGTCGGTTCCCGGCCGCGTGCAGCACCAGCACGTCGGTGCACATCAGTCCGGATCCCGAGAGCGGGATCGGGCGCGTGGCCTGAGCGACGAGCCGGACGGCGCCTACCGTGTCCGCGGCCGCCCCTAGACTGGCCGCATGAAGGAGCAGCAGCCGGGTTCCTCCCGGGCCGTTGACAGTCCCACCGGAGGCGTGGCGGGTCCAGCGGGCGCGGCCCTGCCGCCCGTGGCGGACGGAGACGGCGGGCCGTCGGCTCTGATCGACTCCGACGCCGTCGACACGTCCGTGCGCAGCCCGGCGCAACGGTCCCGCACCTTCGCCGGGATCCTCGTGAACACGGCGCTCGCCAACATCACGACCAGCTACCTGTGGTTCGCCCTGACGTTCTGGGTGTACCTGGAGACGCGCAACGTGATCGCCACCGGGGTGGTCGGCGGCGCGTACATGCTGCTGATCGCGCTCTCCAGCATCAGCTTCGGCACCTTCGTGGACCGTTACCGCAAGCTCGTCGTGATGCGCTTCGCCGCCGTCTTCACCCTGGTGATGTTCGTGCTCGCCGGGATCCTGTACCTTCTCACTCCGATCACCGCCATGGCCGACCTGACCCGGCCGTGGCTGTGGGCCTTCGCCCTGGTCGTCCTGGTCGGAGCCGTGGTGGAGAACATGCGCAACATCGCCCTGTCGACCACGGTCACGATCCTCATCGAACCGGACCGGCGGGCCAACGCCAACGGACTCGTGGGCATGGTGCAAGGACTGATGTTCATCGTCACCTCGGTGCTCTCCGGCCTGTCCGTCGGGCTGCTGGGCATGGGCGGAACAGTCGTCGTCGCCGTGACGCTCACTGCCGTGGCCCTCGTGCACCTGCTCACGCTGCGCATGCCCGAGGAGGTGCGCGCCGCGGCCACGGACGCGCACGGCGGCTTCGATCTCCGGGGTGCCTTCGCGGCTGTACTCGCGGTGTCCGGGCTGTTCGCGCTGATCCTGTTCTCGACGTTCAACAACTTCATCGGTGGCGTCTACATGGCGCTGATGGATCCCTACGGCCTGGAGATGTTCCCCGTGGAGATCTGGGGAGCGGTCTTCGCGCTCGGGGCCACGGGTTTCATCGTGGGCGGGGCGCTGATCGGCAAGTTCGGGCTCGGGTCCAACCCGTTGCGCACCATGCTGCTCGCGGTGGTCGCGATGGGAGTGCTCGGCGCCGTGTTCACCCTGCGGGAGTGGGCCTGGCTGTACGTCCTCGGCATCTGGCTCTACCTCGTGCTCGTCCCCTTCGTGGAGGGGCGGAACAGACGGTCATCCAGCGTGTCGTGCCGCTGGAGCGGCAGGGCCGGGTCTTCGGTTTCGCCATGGCGTTCGAGTCCGCCGCCGCGCCGATCACCGCCTTCCTCATCGCACCGATCGCCCAGGTCTGGATCATCCCGTACGCGCGATCGGCCGAGGGCTCCGCCCAGCTGGCTCCGCTGCTGGGAGAGGGCACTTCCCGCGGCATCGCCCTGGTGTTCCTCGTGGCAGGAATCGTCATGATCGTGGCCGCACTGCTGGCCTTCCTGACCCCGGTCTACCGTCGGGTCTCGGCGTCGTACGCTCAGGTGGCCGCGGCGGGCGACGAAGCCGTCGTCACCGCACCCTCGGCCGCATCCTCAAGCTGAGCCGGACGTGCTGCTCGCTCAGCGGCCGAGAGTGCGGCTGGGCGTCGTCCCGTAGACCTGCCGGTAGTACTGGGCGAAGCGGCCCGGGTGGGCGAAGCCCCAGCGGGCGGCGATCTCCCGCACGGTGTCCCCGCGAGCGGGGTCACCGTGCTGCAGCTCGCGGTGGGCGGCGTCCATCCGGGTTCGGCGCAGGTACTGGGCCGGCGTCAGCCCCGTCGGATGATTGGCGCGGAAAGCCCGCACCAGGGCCTTCGTGGTCGTCCGGGCCGCCCGGGCTGCGTCCTCCACGGTGATCGGGTCGCCGGCGTGGTCGTCGAAGTACTGGAGCGCGATCCGGTACCGGCGGCACTGGGTCTCCATGGACAGGTACCGCTCCGCGTGGTCCCCGCGCAGCGGGAAGCACTCGAGAAGTCCCACGGCCAGGTGGCGGGAGAGGTCGGCGCGCACCACGGGCTCGTCGAAGGCCGCGGATGCCAGCACACCGGCGCTGAAGCGCGCCAGCTCGGACCAGTACTGCCCCAGCCGGGTGCTGAGCGGCACGGAGGACGTGAAGCTCACCGGAGTCTCGGTGCCGTAGACGGTGTCGGCGGTCTCCTGCACCACGTCCACGGGAAGGTGCGCGAGGGTGACGTCCACGTCCTCGGCCACGACGAGCACCGGATGCTCCGGGCGGAACAGCAGCGGCGATCCGGTGGCGGCGGTACCGGTCTCCTGCCGCGTCTGCCAGTCGTAGCGTCTGCCGTCCACGTGGGACACGGTGAAGGTCGCGGTGTCCCCCCACAGGGACATCGCGCCACCCACGTGCACCCGGGAGACAGCACCTCGCGCGTCACCGGCGCGTGACAGCTGGTAGCGGAACGCAGGATCGGCGGAGCCGTAGCCGAAGCGCAGTCCGGTCTGCTCCCCGAGCACGGGCAGCACGTCCGGGTCCGAGACCGTGAGTTCGTGGCGGAACACCTCACCCATGAGCCAGTACCACCTTCCGCACAGGCCGCGTCCGGCACTGCCTCAGCTTCGACCATCCGCACCTCGGTCGGGGAGATCTCGCCCCAGTATGGCCCGGCCTCTCGGAATGCACGACCGGTGCCGCCACATGCGCACGCATGTGACGGCATGCGGCGCGGTCGCGTGGCGGACGTGCAGGAGCGCCAGGAACCTGCGGCGGTCGGATGCTGCGAGCTCCTGGCATAGGGCGAACCGGGCCGGCGCTCGGGCGCCGACCAGACCGGCGGTCAGGGCTCGAACAGGTCCCACCCGGCGAACCCACCCTCGGCCCGGCCCCGGACACGGCGAAGACGGCCGAGCCGATGGGTGTCGTCCACATGGTGAACACGGCCAGCTCGTCGCGCCGCTGCTCGATCGGCCCGAACCGGCGCTCGCCGCCGGTTCGGCAGGGCGCGAACGGCTGCCCGGCTCCGCCTGCGGTGCCGTCCCTCTGGCACTGCGGAACCGTTGTCGTCGCCGGGCCCATGGCTCATGCCTCTGACTTGCATCGAGGCGTCCAGGAGCATACCCCCCGGGGTACTTGAACGGTACCCCCGGGGGTATTACTGTTGGTACCAGACGGCCGGAGGAGCTCCTGCCGGATCCCTGTTCCACCCATCCTGCGAAGGAGATACCCATGCTCATCGAGCGCATCTACGACGAGGACCTCGCTCAGGCCAGCTACTTCATCGGGTGCCAGCGCACGAAAGAGGCCTTGGTGGTCGACCCCCGCCGCGACATCGCCGTCTACCGGGACCTGGCCGCCAAGAACGGCATGCGGATCACCGCGGTCACCGAGACCCACATCCATGCCGACTACCTCTCCGGAACCCGCGAGCTGGCCGCCGGCACCGGGGCCACCATGCACGTCTCGGGCGAGGGCGGAGAGGACTGGCAGTACGAGTTCGACGCCGAGCGCCTGCACGACGGCGACGAGCTCCGGATCGGCAACATCGTGGTGCAGGCCGTGCACACCCCGGGCCACACGCCGGAGCATCTGTCCTTCCTGGTCACCGACGGCGCCTTCGCCGACGCCCCGGGCTACATGCTCACCGGTGACTTCGTCTTCTCCGGCGACCTGGGGCGTCCCGACCTGCTCGACGAGGCCGCCGGCGGGGTGGGCACTCGCTTGCTCGGGGCGCAGCAGATGTTCGCCAGCCTCAAGGAGAAGTTCCTGACGCTGCCCGACCATGTCCAGGTCTTCCCCGGGCACGGGGCCGGATCGGCCTGCGGCAAGGCCCTGGGCGCGATTCCGTCGACCACGGTGGGCTACGAGCGGCTCTACTCCTGGTGGGGTCCCTACCTGGTCGCCGACGACGAGGCGGGCTTCGTGGAGGAGCTGCTCGAGGGTCAGCCCGACGCCCCGTTCTACTTCGGGCGGATGAAGAACCAGAACCGGCGGGGCCCGGCGGTCATGGGGGAGCGTGCCCCCCTGCCCCAGCTCGACGCGCAGCAGGTCGCACGGCTGCTCGCCGCCGACGAGGCCACCTTCGTGGACACCCGCTCCGCGGCCGAGGTGCACGCCGGCACAGTGTCCGGGGCGTTGAACATCCCCGCCGGCGGATCGGTGGCGGCCTACGCGGCCTGGGCCGTGAACCCCGAGACCGACGCCCGTCCGCTGGTGCTGCTGGCCGCAGATCAGGAGGTGGCCCAGGACTTCTGGGACCACCTGGTGCGTGTGGGCATCGACAGGGTCGCCGGCTACGTCATCAGCACTGCGGACCTGCCGCGGTCCATCCCGCAGCTGGTCCGGCCCGAGGAGGTCGAGTCCTTCGACATGGCCGTCCTGCTGGACGTGCGCGCCGCGAGCGAGCACGCCGCCGGCCACGTGCCCGGATCTGTGCAGCTGCACGGGGGCCGGGTGCTGTGGAACCTGGACCGGCTGCCGCAGCAGGGCACCATCGTGACCTACTGCCAGAGCGGGCTGCGGTCCTCGGTCGTGGCCTCCACGCTCCGTCACGCCGGCTACGACGTGACCGAGCTCGACGGCTCCTACGCCGGCTGGGCTGCCCACCGGGGCACCGTGGCCGCCGCCGCGCGCTGATCTCGAGCTCCGAGCGCCCATGGACCGAAGGGGCCGCCCGCAACACGCGGGCGGCCCCTTGTGTCGTCTTCGGCCATGACGGGCTGGCTCGGGCGACACGCCGGTGCGCCTTCGGCAGGATGACCCGGAGCGGCCGAAGTGCCCACAGGGACGACACGCGCCCGGCGGAGGAGGCGACGACTCGTCCGATCGGATGCTGCCCTTCCGGCCTGCAGCGGAGTCGGGTGGCCACCTGCACGCCGACGCCCGGCCCCGGGCCGCCGGGCACTGGGTGCCTGGCGCCGGGTACCGGACGCTGGGCACCGAGTGCCGGGTGCCGGGTGCCGGGCGCCGGCGACGATTCCGCCACCAGCAGTTGGCACGGGGCGCGGCCCGGGTGATGGTCCGCCCCGACGTCGTCGTCACGGACGGAGATGTCGAGAACTTCGCCCGGACAGGCCCAGCGACCGCCGTCCCGCTCCGGGAACATCCCCAGGCATGCCCCTATCAGGCCGTCCACGCGGCCTCGGCGGACGGGGGCGCTCGCCGGGCGGTGCGATGCGGAGGCGCTCCGGGCGCGCTCCGGGGTCGCCCTGCTGCACGGATCCCGTTCGGGCCACTCCGGCTCCGGCGGGGCGCAGTGAGGGGCGGTGGATACGGCGGAAGGGGCCGTCCGCCAGATGCGGACGGCCCCTTCGAGCTGTCGGTGCCCGATGTCCGACGGTCGGTGCCGGGTGTTGTGGATCAGCGGACGGGCAGCCCGGCGCGCTCCAGGGAGAGCATGCCGCCGGCCATGGTGTCCTCCGCGGTGCAGCCGGCGCCGGTGAGCGCGTCGGCCACCCGGGCGCTGCGGTTACCGCTGCTCCAGGCGACGATCACCGGGCGGGTCCGGTCGATGTCGGGCAGGCGGGAGGTGAGCTGCCCCATGGGGATGTGGAGGGCGCCGGGGATCATGCCGTCGGCGTCCTCGACGTCCTCGCGGACGTCGAGGAGCTGGTCCTGGGGGCGGCACTGCTCGGCCTCGGTGACGGTGATCCCGGACATGGCTGTTTCAGGGAATGCTCGATGCTGCGGGACGGTGGCGGCGGAGCCGGGCGGCGGCGCACGCGGCCCTCGGTCAGGGCCGGTCAGCGCCGATCAGTCTTGGTGGGGCTCAGGCTCCGGCAGCGGGGATCTGGCTGATGGCGGAGGTGGCGGTGGGCTCGTCGGCAGCCCTGTTCCACGGCATGGCTGCGAGCGCCGTGCCCATCGCGCAGGTGTTGGAGGACGCCGAGAAGGCCAGGCCGGTGCCGACGATCCCGGCCAGGGTGCGCACCTTGGGCGAGATGAGCCGGCCCCCGACCAGCCCCGTGAGCACGAGGGAGCCGGCGGCCATGCGCACCTGGCGCTCCAGGTCCCAGCGCTGGGCACCGCGCACGACATCACCGCCCGCGGCGGCGAAGCCGGGGGCTCCGCCGGTGAGCACGTAGGCGGTGTCGACCCCGGCGGTGGACAGTCGCTGGCGGGCCTGCTCGGCGCGGACTCCCGACTGGCACACCAGCACGACGCGCTCACCGAGGCGCGCGGCCAGTTCGGCAGTGTGCTCGGACAGCAGGGGCAGGGGCACGTTGTAGGCACCGCGGATGTGCAGGGACGCGAACTCGGCCGCGGACCGGACGTCGATGACGACCAGGTCCTCGTGCTGGGCCATCCACTGGCGCAGGGTCCGGGGGTCGAGGGTGGTCACGGTGGGGGCGGAGGTCACGAAGTGCCTTTCGACGTGCTGTCGGGGGAACGGTGTGACCCCAGTGTGCAATATACCCCATGGGGTATGCAAGGGTCCGGGGCAACCCGCCGGTCGCCTGACGGACCCGGGATGAGGGTCTCGGGCCGCCGAACGCCGCGGGAGCGGACCCGGCCCGCGGCGGCGGGCTCGAGCAGCGGGAGGGATGGGTCAGCGCGCGACGTCGTAGACGGCCTTGACGACGCCGTTCGAGTAGGCCTCGTGCTCGACCAGGTCGAGCTTGCGCAGCGTGTCGGTCGTGTCGTCGAAGAGACGCCGTCCCGCACCGAGCAGCACGGGAAAGATCAGCAGGTGGTACCGGTCCACCAGGTCGGCGGCGGCCAGGCCCTTGGCCAGCGTCGCGCTGCCGTGCACCAGGATGGTGCCGTCGACGGTCTCCTTCAGCCGGGCGACCTCGTCGAGGGAGCGCAGCACCGAGGTGTTGTGCCAGGCCGGGTTCTCGAGGGTGGAGGACACCACGTACTTCGGCATGGCGTTGTACTCGGCGAAATCCTCCATCGAGGGCCAGACCGGGGCGAACTCCTCGTAGCTGACCCGGCCCATCAGCATCGCGGCCGCCTCCTGCTGCTCCCGGTCCTTGATCTCGTAGGCGGCCTCGTCGAACTCCACCTGCTGGAAGGTCCAGCCCGCGTGCGGATGCGGGCCACCGCCGGGGGAGTCGACGACGCCGTCGAGCGTGGTGAACTCGGTGATGATGAGCTGGCCCATGGGGACCTCCTGTCGATGACGTGCGGCCGGTGTCGCCGTGCCTCATACTCTGGCGGTACCTCGCGGTTCGCGGAAGGGGCGCGCCGACCGGGCCGTCACAGATCGCGGAATCTGCCGGTGGTGCACGTGCGGTGCCGCTGTGGACAATGTGGCCATGACCGGCACTGCTCCCCAACCGCGGGCACTGCTCCGGGTGAGCCGCGTCCTGATCGCTGTCGCGGTCTGCCTGATCGGGCTCATGGCGTCGGTGGCCCTGTACCTCGGCCTGGTGCACGCGGTTCCATTGGTGAGCTGGGGCACCGACGAGGAGGAGCTCCTGCGCGTCGAAGGCGCACACGACGTGCGCCGTGCATCCGCGGTGGCCGCGCTGGCCGGCGTCCCGCTCCTGACCGCCCGTGCTCCGTGGACAGGAGGCATCGCGGTGGCGGCCGCCTGCCTGCTGGCCGTGCTCTCCCACGAGAACACGATCGCGTCCTGGGGTCTGCTCCTGGTCTACGTGCTCGTCCTGCTGGTGGGCTGTGGCGCCGTCGTCGGACGGGGCGGGAGTCGACGGGGCACGGGGCCGTCGCGACGCACCCGGGATCATCAAGGTCGTGGAACGCCGACCCTGAGCTCGTGCGCCGGCCGTCGCCCGACCGTCTCGCGAGGCGATTCCTCGCGCCGACCGTGACGCCCGAGCCGTGGACCGGGAACGGCCCGTGGAATCTCGTCGCAGCGTCGCAGCTCTGGGGGCGGACTCAGGCGGGGGTGGTCTCGTCGGCGTCGCCGCCGATCGGTTCGAGGGTGGCCTCGGGGGCGTAGGTGGGAATGCGGCCGAGCTTCCACTTGTCGGTGAACACGGCGATCGGTTCGCCGTCGGCCCGCCACAGCACCTCGGTGCCGGGGATGCGGTTGAGGACCTCGGGGTCCGGGGCGACGACCCGCCGGGCCAGGGTGTAGGGGAGGGACTCCAGGCGCACCTGGGCGCCGAACTCCTGGGCCATCCGGTCGGCGACGACCTCGAACTGCATCGGCCCCACCGCCGCGAGCACCGGCGCCTGGTCCCCGCGGGCCTCCGAGCGCAGCACCTGGATGACGCCCTCGTGCTCGAGCTGGGTGATCCCGCGGCGGAACTGCTTGGCCCGTCCGGCGTCCACGGCCCGGGCCACCTGGAAGTGCTCGGGGGAGAAGTGCGGAATCGGCGGGAAGACCACCGGGGTGTCCACGTAGACGCTGTCCCCGGCCCGCAGCACGGAGGCGTTGACCAGTCCCACCACGTCCCCGGGAAAGGCGGTCTCCACCGTCTCCCGGTCCCGGCCGAAGACCTGGTGGGCGTACTTGGTGGCGAACGGTTTGCCGGTGGCCGCGTGGGTGAGGACCGTCCCGCGCCGGAACACCCCGGAGCAGACCCGCAGGAACGCCACGTGGTCGCGGTGGGCGCGGTCCATTCCGGCCTGGAGCTTGAACACGAACCCGGAGAACGGCGCCTCCACCGGTCGCGGGACCCCCGCGGCGTCGGGACGCGGGCCGGCCGCCGGCGCGAGGTCGACCAGGACGTCGAGCAGGGTGGCCACCCCGAAGTTCAGGGCCGCGGCGGCGAACAGCACCGGGGTGGCCTCGGCGGCCAGGAACGCCCCGGCCTCGAAGGCCCCGTTGCTCTCGGCCATCAGGTCGGCCGTCTCGCACGCCTCCTCCCACGCCGGACCTTCGAGCTCGGCGGCCTGGGCGGGGTCGAGCACCTCCGCCTCGGCCACGGCGGCCCCGGCCGCCACCCGGCGGTACCGGGTGTAGGTGCCGGTGGGCACGTCGAGGGTGCCGCGGAAGTCCCCGGACAGCCCCACCGGCCAGGTCAGCGGCACCGGCACCCGGCCGGTGCGCTGCTGCACCTCGTCCATGAGCTCCAGGGCGTCCTTGCCGGGGCGGTCCCACTTGTTGATCACGGTGATCACCGGCAGGCCCCGCCTCGCGCACACGTCGAAGAGCTTCAGGGTCTGGGTCTCCAGGCCCTTGGCGGCGTCGATGAGCATCACCGCGCAGTCGACCGCGGCCAGCACCCGGTAGGTGTCCTCGGAGAAGTCGGCGTGGCCGGGGGTGTCGAGCAGATTGATCACGGTGTCCCGGTAGCTGAACTGCAGGGCGGCCGAGCTGATCGAGATGCCCCGGTCCTGCTCCATCTGCATCCAGTCCGAGACCGTGGCCTTCCGGCTGGACTTGCCGTGCGTGGCCCCGGCCTCCTCGATCACGTGGGCGTGCAGGGCCAGGGCCTCCGTCAGCGTCGACTTGCCCGCATCCGGGTGCGAGATCACCGCGAAGGTCCGCCGACGGGCGGCCTCCGCCGCCACCGTCTCCGGTGCGGGCCCGTCGAGCAGGTTCGACGGGGTGCGTGCTGTCTGCTGTCCGGCCATGCCCTCGACTCTAGCCCGACGTCACGACGGGGTCGTCGGCGGCGATCCCACGGGCCCGGGGCGCGCCGCCGTCACGCGAACGGCCCGGCGGCGCCCGCGGTCACCGCTCGCTCCGTCGCCGTCCGGGGCGGTCCGGACCGCCCCGGGCCGATCGGGGGAGGGCGTCCACGTGGAGATCTCAGCGACGGGGGCGCCGGCGGGCGAGCCAGCGCACCGGGCCTCCGCGGACCAGCAGGTGCCGGGTGTGGGGGTCCAGGAGGATCAGATAGGCGGTGAACGCCAGCGCTGTCACGAACGCGATCGTCGACGCGTCGACCGGCAGCTCCATGAACGGCCACACGGAGAGCTGGTCCTGGGCGCCGAAGATGACGAAGAAGGTGATCACGATGTACAGCGAGCGGATCTGCCAGTTGTCCTTGATGCCGGTCGCGGCGAGGAACGGCAGGAACCACAGGATGTACCAGGGCTGGATGATCGGCGAGAGCAGCACCACGGCCGCGAAGGCCAGGCCCAGCCTGCGGACCAGCTGCCGGTCGTCGCCGCGGAACATCAGGAGCAGCACCAGCCCGATGGCGGTGTACTGCAGCGCGCTGCGCAGCGCCGAGGCCAGCTGGGCGCCCGGCAGGCCCACCGCGTCCGCGAGGTGGTCGACCCGCTGGCTCAGGAACCCGGACGGTGAGTAGCCGGTGAAGCCCGGGGTCGGATCCACCAGCGCCCAGACCCACCCGGTGCCCAGTTGGTAGGGGAGCCCGCTCAGCAGCAGCACGCCGAAGCTCAGGGCCGCCGTCGCGGCCCAGAGGCCGAACTTCCGTCCCCAGGACGCCTTCGGTCCCGCCCACAGCAGCCCGATGAACGGCAGCAGCAGGATGGTGATGGGCTTGATGGCGATCGAGGCTGTCACCAGCAGGACCCCGGCGATCGGCCGGCCCGTGGCCGCGGCGTACGTTCCCGCCACGGCCAGCCCGAGCATCAGGGCGTCGTTGTGCGCGCTGGCCACGAAGCTGATGAGGAACAGGGGATTGGCCACGGCGATCCACAGGGCGCGAGCCGGGTCCACCCCGTGCAGCTGCGCCAGCCGGGGCACATAGACCACGCAGAGGAGGACGCCGGCGCAGGCCAGGAGGCGGAAGATCAGGACCGAGAGGTCCGGCTGGGCGCCGGTGAGGGCCACGACCGCCCGCGCCGCCCACAGGAAGTACGGTCCGTAGGGAGTGCGGGCCTCCGCCCAGGCCGGATCGGCGCCCAGCATGAACCAGTTCTCCAGGGTGGAGATGCCGGTCGTGTAGGGATTCTGGTCGGCCAGCATGAGCCGCCCCTGGCCGATGTAGGCATAGACGTCCCGGGAGTAGATCGGCACGGCGAACAGCAGGGGCAGCGACCAGGCGCACACCGCCAGCAGGACGGTGCGGTGGGCGCCGGCGGGCCAGCCCTGGAGTCTCTGCCCGAGGCGGAGCCAGGAGCGCACCAGCAGCATCGCGCCGACGGTCAGCAGCACGGTGGAGCAGTACACGCCCCACCCCTCGACGCGCAGCGCGATGACCAGGGGATTGCGGACCATGGGGGAACCGCTCGCGATCCACCCGGTGCCGATCGATCCGACGAACATCAGCACGGAGCCGACGAACCCCTGCAGGACGGCGACGTGCGCTCGCGGTGGCCGCGGGGAGGCCGGCCCCGGCCGGGGCTGTGCTGCCGCGGCCTCCTCGGCCTGCTCATGACGGTTCTCCGGTGCCCCCCGATGCGAACCACCTGCCGTCATGACGTGTGCTGATCCCCTAGGTGTGCCATTGCTGGGCGGACAGGTGTGCCGGATGCTCTCCGGGAGCCCGATCCTAGCAGTCACGGACTCCTGGGCCCGGGGACCGCGGGGGGCGCCGTGGTCCCCGCACCGGGGCGCCGGCCGGGCCCGGGGGTGTCCGGGGGCGCGGGTGTCCGCCCGCCGCCGCCCGGGCACGTAGCATGGGGGAGCCGCGCAACGGTCCCGGTGACGGCTCGCCGGGACGGCCCGCTGCCCTGTCGCTCAGCCCCTGACGAGGATCGCCCCATGTCCACGGACAAGACCTTCAGCCTGCTCACCCGGTTCCGAGACCGCCTGCTGCCCCAGCGGTGGCAGCTCTGGGCGAACTCCCCGCGCGGACTGCTCACCGGCTTCCTGGCCGTGCACCTGGTGTTCCTGGTGTACGCCCTGGTGACGTCCCTGCTCGGCGGAGCCTTCAGCGACACCTACATCTATCGTGCGTGGGCACAGGCCGGCTTCGACGAACAGAACCTGGGCGCCGAACCGAGCCCCTGGGTCTATCCGGTGCTGGCCCTGCTGCCGATCGCGGTGGCCGGAGCGGCCGGTCCGGGACCGTTCTTCTTCCTGTGGGTACTCATGATCACCGTGCTCAACGGCTGGGCCGTGGGGAAGCTGACGGACTGGGGGCGCGACCGCCGGGCCGTCCCGGCCGCGTGGTGGTGGCTGGGCTTCGTCTTCCTGATGGGCTGGCTGGGCTTCGCCCGTGTCGACGGGCTCACGGCCCCGCTGGTGCTCGTCGCCCTGGTCTACGGCGCGGCGCACCCGGTCGTCGCCTCGGTCCTGCTCAGCGTTGCCACCTGGATGAAGGTCTGGCCGGCCGCCGTGGTGCTCGCCCTGGTCACGGTGGTGCGCCAGCGGGTGCAGGTCGTCGTCGCGGGCCTGCTGGTCAGCGCGGCCGCGGCCGGGATCGCCGCCGCCATGGGGAAGCTGCCGAGGCTCCTCGACTTCCTCACCCAGCAGGGGGACCGGGGCATGCAGCTCGAGGCCACGTTCACCACCCCGTGGCTGTGGCTGTCCGTGCTGGGGGTGGGCGAGTCCCGGATGTACATGAACACCGAGATCAACTCCATGCAGGTGGACGGCCCCGGGACGGAGACCATGGCCGTGCTGATGCAGCCCCTGCTGCTGCTGGCCGCCGCCGTGGTCACCGTCCTGATCGCCCGGGGGCTGCGCCGCGGTGAGCAGTCCGGCGCCGTCGACCGCACCGAGCTGCTGCTGGCCGGCTCGCTGACCATGGTGACCGCCTTCATCGTGTTCAACAAGGTCGGTTCGCCGCAGTTCATGGTGTGGCTCGCTCCGGCCGTGGCCGTGGGGCTGACCCACCACCGGGCGGTGTGGCGGGTGCCGGCGGCGATGCTGATCGTCATCGCCGTGGCCACGTTCTTCGTCTACCCGCTGTTCTACTACGAGCTCAGCCACAACGACCCGCGGATGGCCCTGGTGCTGACCCTGCGCAATGCCATGCTCGTGGTGCTGCTGTGGTGGTCGGGACGCCGCCTGTACCGGCTCGGCTCGACGCGGCCGACCACCGTGCTCACCACCAAGGAGTCCTGAGATCTCCGCCGCCTTCCGGGACCGGCTGACCGGTCTGCGCGACACCGTCCTGCCCGCCCGCGCCGTGGCCTGGTTCGCCCGCCCGTCCAGCGTGTGGTGGGGCTTCGCCGTCGTCCACCTCTACTTCCTGGGCTGGATGATGTCGTTCGTCGTCCACGGCGACGCCTTCAGCGACACCGAGCAGTACCGCCGGTGGGCCATGGCCGGGTACGACCCGACCGGTGGCGCGGACGGCATCAGCCCGTGGGTGTACCCGGTGCTGGCGCAGATCCCGATCCACCTGGCCGGGATCGCCGGGCCCGGCCCCTATCTGCTGGTGTGGACGCTCATCATCACGGTGCTCGACGCCGTGGCACTGGCCTGTCTCACCCGTGGTCCGTGGCGTGCGCGCAGCGTCCTCCCGGCGTGGTGGTGGCTGGTCTTCACCGTCTTCCTGGGCTATCTCGGCTTCGCCCGGGTGGAGGGCGTCGCGGCCCCGATCGTGCTCATCGGACTGCTCTGTGCGGCCGGGCGTCCGGTGCTCGGCTCGGTGCTGCTGAGCATCGCCACCTGGATCAAGGTCTGGCCGGCGGCCGTCCTGCTCGCCCTGGTCATCGCCTGCCGGCAGCGGCTCCGGGTCCTGGCCGCCGGGGTGGTGGTGACCGCGGCGGTGGTGCTGGGCACGTATCTCTCCGGCGGCATCGCACGCATCGCGGACTTCCTGGTCAACCAGGGGGAACGCGGCATGCAGCTGGAGGCCACGTTCTCCACCCCGTGGGTCTGGTTGAGCGTCCTCGACGTGGCCGGGGCGCGGATGGCCGACAACGTGGCCATCAACTCCACCGAGGTCTACGGGCCCGGTGCCGAGGTCACCGCGTTCCTCATGCAGCCCCTGCTCGTGCTGGCCGTCCTCGCGGGGTCGGCCCTGCTGGTCCGTGCGCTCCGGCGCGGGGCCGAGCGGGAGGAGCTCCTCTACGAGGGGGCGCTGATGATGACCACCGTGTTCATCGTCTTCAACAAGGTCGGGTCCCCGCAGTTCATGATCTGGCTCGCCCCGGTCGTCGTGGTCGGCCTGGTGCACGACCGCCGGCGGTGGAGGGCCCCGGCGGCGCTGCTGATGGGGATCGCGGTGGCCACGTTCGTGATCTACCCGCTCTTCTACACCCCGCTCATCCACGCGCACCCGGTGATGGCGGCCGTCCTCACCGTGCGCAACGCGCTCCTCGTCCTCCTGCTGTGGTGGTCCGTGCGGCGCACCGTGGAGCTGGGCAGCGCCACCCGCTCCGCGCCCCGGACCGTCGACGCCTGAGCCCGCGGACCGGCTCCGGGCACCGCCCGGCCGGACCCGGGGGCTACCGCCGGTCCGGCCAGTTCAGGGCCTCGAGCATCCGGGACTCCACGTCGGGGGCGAGGGTCTCGCCGTAGGTGGAGGTGACGTGGTCGAGGTCCATGTAGACCTGGATGTTGCCGATCACGCCCGGGCAGACGGTGTCGGTGCACAGCCGGTCGGTGAGGTCGATGCTGTGCAGGTCCTCGTGCCGGGCGGCGACCTCCTCCAGCGGGTTCTCGGGCAGCAGTGACTCGGAGCGGGGCGGGTTGCAGCGGTGGTGGTCGGGTCCGTAGGTCTCCACGCAGGCGAACATGCTGAAGGGGAAGCGCGGGTTGTCGCGGAAGCCCAGCACCGGGATCCCGGCGTCCAGGAACGGGCGCACCCCGTCCTCGTAGCCGTCGACGAGCATCTCGTGCGGGGCCTCGGGCAGGGACCGGGTGCCGATCGTGACGACGGCGTCCGGGTCGGCCGCCAGGGCGGCCTCGCCGGCGGCGGCGTTGAACTCGCCGCACTCTGCGTCGGCCGGCTGGGCGCCGCCCGCGTAGCGGCAGGCCATGCGCAGGTAGGAGATCACCGTCCAGCCCTGGGCGTCGGCCGCCCGGTGGATCGGGGTGAGCAGCTGCTGGGCGTGGGAGTCCCCGATCACCACGACGGTGCGTGCGGGGGCGGCTCCGTCGTCGGGTGCGATCACCCGGCAGTGGCCCAGGCCCTCGAGGGACTCGGGCGTGTCCTCGGGCGGACACGCTCCGCCGGTGTCGCCCCACTCGTGCTCGCGCTCGGCGCCCGTGGGGATGATCGGCACGTCCGGGGCCTCGGTGACGTCCCCGCGCAGCACCGCGGCCCCGGGGTAGTTCTGCGCGGTGCGCTCCACCCCGGCGGTGGGGTCGCGCTGGACCGTGTACTGGTGGGCGCCGGTCAGGGGAACCGCCACGAGCAGGGCGGTGGCGGTCAGGCGGAGGCCGTGCCCGGCGCGGATCCCCGGCAGGGCCCTCCAGCCGGCCAGCAGCGGCGCGGTGGCCCGGGTCAGGAGCACGGAGGCGGCGAGAACGCCGAGACCGTCGACGGCGGGAACGTCCTCGCGGGCGGTGACCAGCAGGTAGATGATCAGCAGCGGCCAGTGCCACAGGTAGATCCCGTAGGCCCGGTCGCCGAAGAAGAGCAGCGGGCGGGCCGTGAGCGCGCGCCCCGCGCCCAGCGGCGCGTCGGGGGCCAGCGCGCCGCCGACCAGCACCGCGGCCGCGCCCACGGTGGGGGCCAGGGCCGCGGTGCCGGGGAAGCGGGTGTCGGCACCGATGAGGAAGGGGGTGGCCACGATCGCGGCCAGCCCGGCCCAGCCCAGCGCCACGCCCACCGGCCGGCGCACGGCGTCCGGGACGCTTCTCCGCGACCCGGCCTGCGGGCGGGACGGGCGGAGGAGCGCCAGGGCGGCCAGGGAGCCGAGAGCGAACTCCCACAGCCGGGTGACGGTGCTGAAGTAGGCCCAGGCCGGCGCGCCGGCCGTCTGCGCCAGGGACCACGCGAAGGAGCCGGCGAACACCAGGGCGAACACGGCCAGGGACACCGTGCGGAAGCGCAGCCCCGCCCACCGGGCGACGAGCGCGCAACCGGCCAGCAGCAGCGGCCAGAGCAAGAAGACCTGGCCCTGGACCGACAGCGACCACACGTGCTGCAGCGGGGTGGTGGCCGCGGTGTTGCCGGCGTAGTAGTCCACGGACTGGCCGGCCAGCACCCAGTTCTGCACGTAGGACAACGAGCCCCACACGTGGGAGAGCAGCTCCTCCCACCGGCTGGGCGGGAAGAGGGCCAGCACCGCGGCGAGCACGGCCAGCAGCATGACCGCCATCGGCCCGATGAGCCGCGCGAAGGTGCGCACCCAGTACTCGCGCACCGCCAGGGGCCTCCCGCGCTCCACCCGTCGCGCGAACGTGCCCGTGAGCAGGAACGCGGACAGGACGAAGAAAACGTCGACTCCGCCGGAGACCCGGTCCGTCCACAGGTGGAAGGCCACGACCAGCAGCACGGCCACTCCGCGCAGCCCCTGGATGTCGGGACGGCGGCCGGGCACGTGGGCACCCGCCGGAGCGGGCGCGGCCGGGGCGGTGGTCGTGGTCGGGTGCGTCATGGGAGGTGGTGCCTGTCGGGGTCGATGGCAGGGTCGGCGTCCGGCGCCGGGCCTGCGGGGGCGAGGAGACCCGCACCGCCGTCTCCGGGGCCGCGGCCCGCCCGGGTGGAAAGAGCGCCCACGGGGTGGGCCGGCACCCGGCGTCCGGGGCGGTCGGAGCCGGGGTGCTCCCCGGACGTGCGGTCACCGGGCACGGGACCGCTGCGAGGCAGGGGGCCCACAGGCGGAGCCGCCGAAACGGGCGAGCAGGCCCGGCGGTACACCGGCGTCGTCGACCGCCGATCGGAGGCCGCGGGAAGCGGGGGTGGGCCCGCCCTGTCCGGGCAGGAGGCGGACCGCCCTCCGACGTGCTCCTCCACGGTACCCGCTCCGACATCGGGTGCACGACCCGGTGGGCCTCCCCGGGGCGGAGAGCCCGCCGGGGAGGCCCGAGGGACGGGGATCAGGCGTCGATGACCACGGCGGTGACCAGCGGGGCCCGGCGGTAGGCGCGCTCCAGGTGACGGGCCACGGTGTCGCCGATCAGCGACTCGAGCTCGTCGAGGTCCTCCAGCTTCGTGGTGGTCGGGCGGGCCAGGGCGTGCTCGACCTTCTCGGCGGCCTTGTCGAAGATGTGCTCGTCGTGGACGAAGCCCTTCGCGATGAACTCCAGTGGCTCGGTGAGCGCGTTGGTGTCGGCGTCCACGATGGCCACGACGGTGACCACCCCGCCCTCCTGCAGCAGGCGCCGCTCCACGAGGGTCTCCTCGGTGACCTTGCCCACCGTGTGGCCGTCGACGTAGACCAGCCCGGCCTCCACCTGCCCGGAGATCCGGGCCCGGCCCTCGACGAGGTCGATGGTGCTGCCGTCCTTGCCGATGAGCACGTTGGCCGGGTCCACGCCGGTGCGGATCGCCAGCTCGGCGTTGGCGTGCAGGTGCTTGGACTCCCCGTGCACGGGCATCACGTGGGTGGGCTTGACGATGTTGTAGCAGTACACCAGCTCCCCGGCGGAGGCATGGCCGGAGACGTGCACCTTGGCGTTGCCCTTGTGCACGACCTTCACGCCGAGGTCGGTGAGCTTGTTGATGATCCCGTAGATCGCGTTCTCGTTGCCCGGGATCAGCGAGCTGGCCATCAGCACCGTGTCCCCGGGGTTGAGCTGGATCTGGTGGGTCTCGTTGGCCATCCGCGACAGCGCGGCCAACGGCTCCCCCTGGGAGCCGGTGCACACCAGGGTGACCTTCGCGTCGGGCATGGAGCGCAGCTTCTTGAAGTCGACCACCAGCCCGCGCGGGATCTTCAGGTAGCCCAGCTCGGTGGCGATGCCCATGTTCTTCACCATGGACCGGCCGACGAAGGCGACCTTGCGCCCGTGGGCGTGGGCGGCGTCGAGGACCTGCTGGATCCGGTGGACGTGGGAGGCGAAGCTGGAGACGATGATGCGCTTGGGCGCGGTGGCGAAGACGTGGTCGATCGCCGGGGTCAGCTCCTGCTCCGAGGTGGTGAAGCCGGGGACCTCGGCGTTGGTGG
Organism: Kocuria oceani; assembly: GCF_029524215.1. NCBI lineage: Bacteria > Bacillati > Actinomycetota > Actinomycetes > Micrococcales > Micrococcaceae > Kocuria > Kocuria oceani. The sequence continues at coordinate 88,439 of NZ_JARAMH010000007.1, forward strand.
AGTCGGTGAGGAACAGGTCCACGCCCTCGTCGCCCAGCCGGGCGAAGTGGCGCAGGTCGGTGATCCGGTCGTCCAGCGGGAACTGGTCCATCCGGAAGTCCCCGGTGTGCAGCACCAGCCCGGCGTCGGTGCGGATGGCCACGGCGAGGCTGTCCGGGATCGAGTGGTTGACCGCGACGAACTCGCACTCGAAGGGGCCCGCCCGGTGCTTGTCCCCGGCCTCCACGTGCACCGTCTTGGGGGTGATCCGGTGCTCGGTGAGCTTGGAGGTGATGAACGCCAGGGTCAGCTCGGAGCCGATCAGCGGGATGTCCGGGCGCTCCTTGAGCAGGTACGGCACGCCACCGATGTGGTCCTCGTGCCCGTGCGTGAGCACGATCCCCACGATGTCGCCCAGCCGGTGCCGGATGGAGGTGAAGTCGGGCAGGATGACGTCGATGCCCGGCTGGTGCTCCTCGGGGAACAGCACCCCGCAGTCGACGACGAGCAGCTTGCCGGCGTGCTCGAACACGGTCATGTTCCGCCCGATCTCGCCCAGGCCCCCCAGCGGGGTCACCCGCAGGCCTCCGGCGGGCAGCGGCGGCGGGGACTTGGGCTTGCGGGAGGAGCGGGAGGAACGGGAGGTGTTGGTCAACGGTTCACGCTTTCTTGGTGGGTTCGGGCACGGTGGTGCGGCCGGCTCGCGCGGAGCACGGCTCGCGTGCGGGGTGGAACGGCCCCGCGAAGTCTGGGTCAACTCTAACGTGGTGGGAAAGTTCCCGGGCGCGGGCGGCAGCCGGAGGCCGGCGCCGGCGCTGCCCGGATCCCGCGCGAGGGTGGGGAACCGCCGGCCGAGGGAACTGCCTGGGCGGGGAACTGCGGGGCGGGGAGATCCCTTCGCCCGAGGTCTCCGGGCACCCGGCGCTCGCGGTGTTTGCGCTTGTCACAGGCCATTTCGCCCCGAGAGGCTCCCGGCCGTACATGCAATGACATCCATGAGTCCCGGGGCAGCGCGGGCGGACGTCCTCATGGGCCGGAGCCGACCGATCCCTCCCGGGAGCAGCACGGGTGCCGTGTGCCGGTCGGATCGCCCCGTGCCGATCTCCTGGGACCGTCACGAGAACAGGAACGCCCAGTGCACACGCTCTTCCCGACCGGGACCGCGACCACGAGCCGGCAGGCCCGCCGCTGGTGGTGGTTCCTGCGCCCGGCCGCCGGTGCTGTGCTCGCCGGCGGACTGCTGCTCGCAGCGGCTCCGGCGCAGGCCGTGACCACCAGCTCGACCGGCTGGCACCCCGTCAGCGGTGCCGACCGGGTGTTCCGCGCGGACAACGGCATCTCGCTGACCTACCACTACTACGCCGAGGGCGTGGACTGGGACCGTCCGGCCGGGGCGGTGTTCTTCTTCGACGGGGACGGCACCGCCCGTGCCGAGCAGCCGACCGGGCGCTTCGCCACGCGCATGGCCCGGGTCGCCGCGGACACCAACCGGGCCTTCGTGTTCGTGGAGGCTCCCCACGGCACCCGCAGCTGGCGGGCCGGGAACACCGGCGCCGTCGCCGAGGCCGTGCGCCAGTTCGCCACGACCGACATCACCCCCACCACCGACGCCGGGGTGCTGGTGGCCGGCTACGCCGGAGGCGCGGAGTTCCTCTCCCGCCACCTGCTGCGCGGGGGCGCGCACTGGTTGCCGGACGGGTCCGGGGCCGCGCTCATCGGCGGCGGCACCTACGGGCAGCCGGTCGGCGGGGCCACTCCGGCCACCGAGGACCTGGCGCTGACCTGGGTCGTCGGCGACCGGGACGGTGCCTACGCGACCGACGCCGGGTCCTGGTCGGCCCGGGCGGCCGCCGCGCAGGCCGAGGCCGCGTACCAGGACGCCGGCTACGAGCGGGCCCGGCGCATCACCACCGCCGGGGCGCACGCCGACTACGACATCCCCGCCCTCGTGGCGGACGGGCTGGCCGCGCTCGACCGGTGACCGTGCCGCCCGCGGGCGGGCGCGGCGTGGCTCGCCGGCGCAGGGTTCGTGGTCGCGTCACTATCACGATTCCGCGTCCACGTCGAAGGTGCACCTAAGGCTACTGAGCAGTACGGTGGTGTGCGGCTCGGACCGCGGGCCTGGGAATCGCCGGAGGCCGGGGTGGCCTCGGGGGCGGCGTGCTCCAGGGCGACCTGCTCGAGCCGGAGGTGGCGTCGGGGCCGGGGGGCCCCGAGGCCACTGCCCGGGTGACCGCCCCCCGCGACCGCGGGCGGGACCGCAGCCCCCGTTGTCCGCCGGTCCCTGTATCGTTGACGAGGTGACTATCACACCGCTGTCGACCGTCACCTTCGAGGGGCGCTTCGCCCGTGAGCTCGGCGAGCTGGCCGTGCCCTGGCGTGCCGAGGAGGTCCCCGACCCCCGGCTGCTCGTGCTCAACGAGCCCCTCGCCGTCGAGCTGGGATTCGACCCTGCCGCGCTGGAGAGCCCGGCAGGCGTGCGTCTGCTGGTCGGCAACGCCGTTCCCGGCGACGCCACCCCGGTGGCGCAGGCCTACTCCGGGCACCAGTTCGGCTCCTTCAACCCGCGCCTGGGCGACGGCCGCGCCCTGCTGCTGGGCGAGATCGCCGACGCCGGGGGCCGCCTGCGCGACCTGCACCTGAAGGGCTCCGGCCGCACACCGTTCGCGCGCGGCGGCGACGGCCTCGCCGCGGTCGGGCCGATGCTCCGCGAGTACGTCGTCAGCGAGGCGATGCACGCCCTGGGCGTCCCCACGACACGTGCCCTCGCCGTCGTGGCGACAGGACGCCGGGTGCGTCGGGAGCGCCTGCTGCCGGGGGCCGTGCTGGCCCGGGTGGCCGGCAGCCACCTGCGGGTCGGCAGCTTCCAGTACGCCCGGGCCACCGGCGATCCCGGGCTGCTGCGCCGCCTCGCCGACCACGCCGTCGACCGGCACTACCCCGAAGGGGCATCGGCCGAGCACCCGCATCTCGCCCTCTTCGACGCCGTCGTGGCCGCCCAGGCGTCCCTGGTCGCGCAGTGGATGCTGGTGGGCTTCGTCCACGGGGTGATGAACACCGACAACATGACCATCTCGGGCGAGACCATCGACTACGGGCCGTGCGCGTTCATGGACGCCTTCGACCCGGCCACGGTCTACAGCTCGATCGACGAGCGCGGACGCTACGCCTACCGCAACCAGCCGGTCGCGGCGGAGTGGAACCTCGCGCGGCTCGCCGAGGCCATGCTGCCCCTCTTCGACGAGGACCAGGACCGTGCGGTGGGTCTGGCGGAGACGTCGCTCGGGGCGTTCGCCGGGCAGTACAGCGCCGCCTGGACGGCCGGCCTGCGCGCCAAGCTCGGTCTGCCCCAGGAGCTCGGCGACGACGTCGTCTCCGCGCTTGCCGACGACCTGTTCGCCCTGCTCCGGGCCAACCACGTGGACCACACGTCCTTCTTCCGCAACCTCGGCGCGGCCGCCCGCGGCGACGCCCGGCCCGCCCGGGACCTGGTGCTCGATCTGCAGGCCTTCGACCGCTGGGCCGAGCGCTGGCGGGCCCAGAACCCGGACCCCGAGATCATGGACCGGACCAACCCGGTCTACATCCCGCGGAACCACCTCGTCGAGGAGGCGCTCGCAGCGGCCGCGGACGGCGATCTCGACCCGCTGGGACGGCTCCTGGAAGCGGTGACCGCCCCGTACGACGAGCGGCCGGGCCTGGAGCGCTACGCCGCCCCCGCGGCGGAGGACTTCGGGCCGTACACCACGTTCTGCGGGACCTGAGGCCGGGCCCCGGCCCGAGCGACCGTCGCAGCCGAGCGACCGTCGCCGCCGGGCGCTCGGCTCAGGCCGCCGGCCCCAGGTGCTGCAGCAGCTTCTCCGTCGAGATCATCGCCCCGCCCAGGACGGCCGGCAGCCCGCCGCCCGGATGGACGGAGGCCCCCACCCGCCACAGCCACGGCCGCAGCAGGCTCCGGTGGGACGGGATGTGCAGGGGCCCGCTCTGCCACGACGGACGGACCGCGCCGTAGAGCGCCCCCTGCGCCGATCCGTGCACCGCGAAGAACGCCGGGTCGAGGATCTCCGTGCGGCGGAAGTGCTCCCGCAGCGGGGCCCGCAGCCCCAGCACCCGGGCCGCGCGGTCGAGCTCGCGGGCCACGAAGAGGTCGTCGAGGGTGTAGGACCTCCCGTTGGCGGGGGCGGTCAGGAGCAGGGCCAGGGTGGGGGAGCTGTTCGGGTAGACGCCGTGGGCCGGGTAGTAGTTCGCGAAGGCCATGGTCTGCGCGGGCTCCTCCCCGGCCTCCAGGCTGGCGTAGAGCTCCGCCGGGCGGTCCGGCAGGATGACTCCGTGCCGGGGCGTGCCCTCGGGGAGCGCGGCGTCGAGGACGGCGTAGATCGCGATCGCCGAGCAGCTGAGCCGGCGCGGGCGCCGGGGGGCGCCCCCGGCGAGGAGGCCGCCCAGGCGGTGGGCGTCGACCCCGCTGACCACGGCGTCGGCCCGGTAGGTGCCGCGGGCGGTCTCGACCCGCCGTCGTGCGACGGCGGTGACCGGCTCCCCGGTGCGGATCTCCACGCCGGCCCGCCGGGCCAGCCGCTCCAGGGCCTCGACCAGCTCGTACACCCCGCCGCGGGGGATCCACACCCCGTCCCGGGCCATCACCGCGGGCATGCTCGCGTAGAGGGCCGGGGTGCGCGAGGGGCTGACGCCGGCGTTGAGGGTGTGGATGGCGATCACCTCGCGCAGGCCCTCCGGCATCCAGTCGAGGCCGTCGAGGTAGCTGCGGGTGGTCAGGCGCGGCCCGTAGAGCCGGCCGAGCGCGGCCAACGCGGGGTAGGAGCTGCGGTCCAGGGGAGCAGTGGTGAGCAACCGGGTGACGTCCGGGCCGAGACCGCCGTGCTCGGCCTCGAAACGGGCCCAGGCCGCGTGCCAGGGGTGGCCCGGCGGCACGGGCAGCTCGCTGCGGGTGCCGCGGTAGTAGTACGTCCCGACGTCGGGCAGCCGCTCCAGCTCCAGACGGGCCACCGCCGCGGCGTCGGGCTCCCCGGCGCGGGCACCGGTGCCCGCGCCGCGCAGGGTGTCCAGGCGCCCGAGCAGCTCCTGCCACACTCCCGGGAACGTGACCAGCGAGGGCCCGGTGTCCAACCGCTGCCCGGCCTGTTCGATGCGCCGGCTCTTGCCGCCGAGGTGGTCGGCGGCCTCCAGCACGGTGACCCGGTGGCCGGCGTGGCCCAGCAGGGCGGCGGCGGTCAGACCGCCGATGCCGCCGCCGACCACGACGACGCGGCTCACGGGTACCGTCCCAGGATCAGCGCGCCCGCCAGCTGCACCCCGGCCACGGTGCCGGCGACGTAGGGGAACGCGATGGAGTGCCGGTAGAGCCGGTGGCCGGTGTCCGGGGCCGGGGCCCGCAGCAGGGAGACCACGAGCCACCCTGCGATGAGCGCGTTGACCACCGCCACCGGAACGCTGACGAGCGCGAAGCCCAGCACGGACACGGCCCACCACGCGCCGCTCCACCACCCGGTGCCGCGCGCGCCGAGCCGGACCGCCGTCGTGGTGATGCCCACCGCGCGGTCCTCCTCGATGTCCTGGACGGCGTCGAACGCGTGCTTGGCCACGCTCCAGGCCATCAGGCCCAGCGCCGCCGGCCACACGGGGGTGTCGCCGAGCGCGTAGGCCAGGACGACCAGGGGGAGGGCGTAGGCGGCGTTGCTCAGGGAGTCGAGGAAGGGCCGCGCCTTGAAGCGCAGCGGCGGGGCCGAGTAGAACACGAACACCAGCACGTACAGCCCGATCCAGCCCAGCGCCGCCGGGGGGAGGGCGAGGGCGAACCAGAGGGCGAACGGCAGGTTGGCGGCGAGCACCGACACCCAGATCGTGCGCACCTCGGAGGCCCTGATCCGGGCGCCCTCCAGCGACCCCTTGCGCGGGTTCAGGGCGTCGGTGTCCTGGTCGAAGATGTCGTTGACGCCGTAGATCAGCAGATTGAACGGCAGGGTCAGCCACAGCAGCAGCGGCACGGCCTCCCACCGCAGCAGCGAGCCGGTGAGCCACATGCCCAGCACGCCCGGGCCCAGCGTGTTGATCCAGAGCACCGGCCGTGAGATGTGCACCATCCGCCGGAGGGCGGGAGCGGGGCCTGCTGCTGGCACGGTGGTGGTCCTCCTCGGACGACGGACACCCGGGAGGCCCGGGCGCCCTCCACTCTACGGGGCCGCGGGAACCGGGGAACTTCCGCGGTCGGGCGGGGCGCCCGGCCCGGAGGGCGGCCGGGGCGGCGCCCACGGCGGTTCGTGCCCGGCCGTGCGGCCGGGCAGACTGGTGGTCGTGCGCATGATGCTCCTGACCTCCGGAACCCGCGGCGACGTCGAGCCGTTCGCAGCCCTGGCCCGGTACGCCGCCGCCCGGGGGCACGAGGTCCGGCTGGGGGTGCCGGACCGGTCCGGCGCCGACCTGTCCGGGCTCGACACCGTGCGTCTCGGGGTGGACTTCCACCGTCTGCTGCGCACCGACGGGCTCTCCCCGCGCGCGGCGCTGCGCCACTACCGCACCGAGGTGCGCCCCGGCATGCGGCGGATGCTCTCGGCCGCGGTGCGGGAGACGCTGGCCTTCGGCCCCGACCTGGTCGTGCACCACCCGCTGATCCTCACCGCCCCCGCCGTGGCCGACGCCCTGGGCGTCCCGCGGGTGCTGACCGAGTTCGTGCCCGTGGCCACGCCCACCCGCGAGTTCTCCGCCCCGGGCGGGCCCACGGTCAGCGCGGACCTCGGGCGGTTCAACCGGGCCACCTACGCGGTGCCGCGCGGCGCGGCGCGTCTGTTCCGCGCCGACGTCGAGGGTGCCTGCGCGGCGCTGCCCGGCGGCCGGGCCCCCTCGCCCCGCTCGCCCTCCCGGGCCACGCTGATCGGGGCCAGCCCGCACCTGCTGCCGCGGCCCGCCGACTGGTCGGCCGCGATCCACCTGACCGGAGCGTGGCACGACGAGGCGCTGGAGCCTGCGACGGAGCCCGTGGTGGACCGGTTCGTGCGCGGCGGACCGTACCTGGTGGCGACCTTCGGGTCCATGCGGGCGGGCGACGCGCAGGCCCGGGCCCGTGCGGTCGTGGCCGGGGCGCGCGCCCACGGCCTGCGCACCCTGCTGCTCAGCGGATGGGGCGGCCTGGTCCTGCCGGAGGACCACCCCGGGGAGGACGTGCTGGTCGTGCCGTCCGCGCCGCTGGGCCCCGTGCTCCGGGGGGCCGCCGCGGCGGTCCACCACGGCGGGGCCGGAACGGTGCACACCGTGGCCCGCGAGGGCGTTCCCTCCGTGGTCGTGCCCTTCCTCGCCGACCAGCCGTTCTGGGCCGGGCAGCTCCACCGCCTGGGGATCGCGTCGGCCCCCGTGCCCCGCCGGAGGCTGACGGCGGAGACGCTGGTCCCGGCGCTGGGCGAGGCCCTGGCCCGGGGCGAGCGGGCCGCGCGGCTGGGACACGCCATGCGGCAGGAGCGGGGGCTGCGGACCGCGCTGGACGTCCTCACCGGCCTCTGAGCCGCCCCGCCCCGGCTCGTCCGGCGCGCACGCCCCGTTCGGTGCACAGTGCCCGTCCTGCCCGGCCTGCCCGTCCGGCGTGCAGTGCCCTCCCGATCGTCCGGAACGGCCTGCTCGTCCGGAGCCTGCTGTCTGTCCGGCCCGCCCCGTCCTTCCGGCTCGGTCACCCGCCCTGCCCCCGGAAGAGGGGTCAGACGGGCCCGGTCGGGCCGTGCCACGATGCCGGGGAACGACGCCGAGCGGAGGGGGACCGCCATGCCGAACCAGATGACGCTGCTGTTCATGAACCTGCTGCTGACGATCGTCCTCGTCGTGGGGTTCTCCCTGCACCTGGGCGGATGGCAGTGGTGGTTCCCGTGCCTGTGGCTCGTGGGCATGGCCCTCGGCTCCGTCTGGAGTGCGCTGCCCCGCCCGCACGCGGTGCGGTCCCGGTGGGCCGGCACCGGATGACCCGCCGCGGGAGCCGGCGACGGGTCCGGCGCGTTCGGTCCGGGGATCGGCGGCGGCGCATGTGACGCCCCGTGTCGCGTGCTGCCCGGTGCTCCCGGACGGGCCGGCCGGGAGCGGGCGTCAGGCCAGCTGCGCGGAGGTCGTGGAGCCGACGGGGTCCAGCGACGCGCTGCCGAGCGCGGCGTCGGCACGGGCCAGGCCGGACACGGTCCGTTCCAGGTCCGCGACGGGCAGGGTGAAGGGCAGGCGCAGGAACCGTTCGAAGGTCCCGTCGACGCCGAAGCGGGGCCCGGCCGCCAGGCGCAGCCCGTGGCGCGGCGCGAGCGCGGCCAGCGCGCTGCTGACCGGTTCCGGCAGCTCGGCCCACAGGGAGAGTCCCCCCGGGGGCACCTCGAACCGCCAGCCGGGCAGGTGCTCGCCGAGGAGGGCGACCAGCGCCGTCCGCTGGACGCGCAGCTGCTCCCGGCGGGCCGGGAGCACGTCCGGGTCCCGCAGCAGCGCCGCCGTCGCCAGCTGCTCGACGATCGGCGAGCCCATGTCCACGCTCGGTCGGGCCGCCGCGAGCCGGGCGACCGTCCCGGGTGTCGCACGGACCCACCCGATGCGCAGACCTGCCCAGTAGGACTTGCTCGTCGAGCCGATCGAGATGACGTCCGGGTGGTGGACCGCAGCCGGAGGCGGGGGCGGTCCGTCGAGGTGCAGGTCGACGAGGGTCTCGTCCACGACCAGCGTGGTCCGGGACTCGCGCGCGGCGCGCACGATCGCGGCGCGCTCCTGACCGGTCATGCACCGACCCGTGGGGTTGTGGAAGTCCGGGATCACGTAGGCCATGGTCGGCGCGGTCTGCCGGAGCGCGGCGCGGTAGCCCGCGACGTCCCACCCGGTGCTCCCGAGGGCCACGGGCACGGGACGGCAGCGCGCCTCCCGCACGGCATCGAGGGCGTGGGGATAGGAGGGGTGGTCGACGACGACGCGGTCGCCCGCCGCGGTGACCAGTCGGAGCACGAGGTGCAGGGCGTGCTGCGCCCCGGAGGTGACGAGGATCTGCTCCGCCGTGGTCGGCAGGCCCCGGGCCGTGTACGTCTCGGCGACGGCCTCGCGCAGCACGCCCACCCCGGCCGGGGAGTACCCGTGGCTCGGCAGGTGCGCCGGCAGGTCCTGGAGAGCCGCGGCGTAGGCGGCGTGCACGGCCTGCGGCGCGGCCGGCAGCGCCGCGTAGGCGAGGTCCAGCACTCCGTCCGGTGCCTCCGGGCCCGGTGTGCTCGTTCCGCTCCTGCCGGGCAGGGCCGTGGTGCTGCGCGCGCCCTGCCGGCCGGTGAGACAGCCGCCCTCCCGCAGCAGCCGGTAGGCCCCGGTGACGGTGGTCCGGCTCAGGCCGAGGGCGGCCGCCAGCTCCCGCTCCCCGGGCAGCGCCACGCCCAGCGGCACTCGTCCGTCCAGCACGAGCAGGCGCAGGTGGTCCGCCAGCTCTCGATAGGCGGGTCCGCGGCCGGACGGGGCCGGGAGCATCGGGGCCAGGGCACGGGCGCTGATCCTGGGGGTCACGAGAACCAGTGTTCACCCACTGGCTATAGGAAGCAATGCCAGTCAAGCGAAGACTGGAAACATGTTGAGGCGCAGACTCGTCCAGTTGTACACCGGCCTCGTGGCGTACGGTTTCTCGCTCGCCATGATGCTCCGTGCCGACCTCGGCCTGGATCCCTGGGACGTCTTCCACCAGGGCGTGGCCGAGCGGCTCGGCTGGAGCTTCGGGGCGGTGGTCGTCGCCACCGGCGCGCTGGTGCTCCTGCTCTGGGTGCCGCTGCGGCAGCGGCCGGGTCCCGGGACGATCAGCAACATCGTGGTCATCGGCCTGGTCGTCGACGCAGCCCTCCTCGTGCTCCCGCACGTCACCGGGATCCCTGCCCGAGTGGGGCTGCTCGCGGGCGGTGTGCTGCTCAATGGGGCGGCCACCGCCGCCTACATCGGGGCCCGCTTCGGCCCCGGCCCCCGCGACGGCCTGATGACCGGGCTGGTGGCGCGCACCGGCGGCTCCGTCCGGCGGGTGCGCACGGCCATCGAGCTCTGCGTCCTGGCCACGGGCTGGGCGCTGGGGGGCAGCGTGGGCGTGGGCACCGTCGTCCACGCGCTCGCCATCGGCCCGCTCGTCCACCGCCTGCTGCCGCTGCTGGACCTTCCCGCCGGTCCCCGCACCGTGCCCGCGCCCCGGGAGAGGACCGTGCCGCGAGTTCACGGCTGATGCCGCTCCGTGCCCTGCTCGCCGCTCTGCGCCCTCGGCGCCCTCGGCGTCCTCGGCTGCGGCGTCCCGGCGCCGCCGGCACGGTGTCCGGTGGCGCGCACAGGTGTCCTGCCCGCCGGCGGCGCGTACCGTGGGCCAGGTGATGGACGTCTTCGGGAAGGTGAACCCATGAGCACGGCAGTGCACTTCGGTGCAGGCAACATCGGACGGGGTTTCGTGGGGCTGCTGCTCCACGAAGCGGGCTACGAGGTGGTCTTCGCGGACGTGGCGGCGCCGCTGATCGACGCGCTGGCCTCGACCCCCAGCTACACGGTGCACGAGGCCGGCGAGGGCGGCCGCGACCACGTCGTCGAGGGCTACCGGGCGGTCAACTCCGCCACGGACGAGGACCGACTGGTCCAGGAGCTGGCCCGAGCGGACGTGGTGACCACGGCCGTGGGCCCGAACATCCTGCGGTTCGTGGCCCCGGCCATCGCCAAGGGCCTGGCCGCCCGCCCGGCCGGGGCGTCCCGGGTGGCGGTGATGGCCTGTGAGAACGCGATCAACGCCACCGACATCCTGGAGCGGGAGGTCCGGGCCGCTGCCCGGGACCAGGGCCTCGACGACGCGGCGGTCGACGCCCGGGCTGTCTTCGCCAACACCGCGGTGGACCGCATCGTGCCGAACCAGGAACCAGGGGCGGGCCTGGACGTGCGGGTGGAGCCCTACCTCGAGTGGGCGATCGAGCGGGGACCGTTCGGCGACACCGTCCCGGAGATCCCCGGGGTGACCTGGGTGGAGGCACTGGGCCCCTACATCGAGCGCAAGCTGTTCACCGTGAACACCGGCCACGCGGCCGCCGCCTACTTCGGGCGCGCCGCCGGGAAGCGCAAGCTCTCGGACGCGCTGGCCGATCCGCAGATCCGGGCCAAGGTCGAGGCGGTCCTGCAGGAGACCAAGGCGCTGCTGGTGGCCAAGCACGGCTTCGACCCCGCGGAGCAGGAGGCCTACGTGCAGAAGATCCTCACCCGCTTCGCCAACGCCGAGCTGCCGGACACCGTGGACCGGGTGGGCCGGGCCCCGCTGCGCAAGCTGAGCCGGCACGAGCGGTTCACCGGGCCGGCCGCGGAGCTGGCCGAGCGCGGACTGGGCACCGCCGCCCTGCTGGCCGCCATGGGCGCGGCCCTGCGCTTCGACGCCCCGGACGACCCGGAGGCCGCCGAGCTCGCGCAGCTGCTGGGCGGACCGGACCCGGACGAGAACCTGGCCGGGCGGCTGACCGGCCTCGAGCCCGGTCACCCGCTCTTCGAGGACGTCGTGGGCGTCGTCGCCGCCGCCCGGGCGTCCCGGCGGGACTGAGACCGCCGGGCACCGCGCGGGACGGGCGTCCCGGACCCCGGTCCGGGACGCCCGTCCCTGCCGGGTGCCCCGGTGGGCCCGCGCCCCCGGATGAGGGGTCAGACACGGCGGTGCCCGGGGTGGGAGGATGCGGTCATCGAGCACGTCCGACCGGGGGAGGACCACGTGCTGACCGGCGTCGACAAGCTGCTCCTCGGGCTCTGGCTGCTGCCTCTGGGCCTCGGGTTCGTCGTCGGCCTGCGCGCCGGGGGCGACGACGGACTGGTGCTGCTCTTCGTCTCGGGGGTCGTGGCCGCGATGTATCCCGCGGTGCTGGCCGGCATGCTCCACCATGCGCGTCGCCGGCGCCGCTGGGCCGACCTCGTCGCCGCGGACGGGCCTTTCGGGCGCACGGACCGGACGGCTCCGGTCGGCGAGGACGTTCCCGAGGCCCCGGGCGGGCGGGGCCGGCTGCTGGTGGTCCGTGCCCTTCCGCTGCTCCTCGTCGTGCCCGTGGCCGTCCACCTCGTCGCCGCCGGGGGCGGCTGGGCCTCCGCGGTCATCACCGCCCAGCTCATCACCGTGGTGACCATGGCCGCCCATGTCCACCAGGGGGGCAGGGAGCCCGGCCCCGCCTCCCCGTGGCCATCCGCCTGAGGCGCCCGCGGCGACCACGGGAGCCGCAGGCCGCCATCCCGCCGCAGGCCGCCAGGAGGGGACGGCCACGGGGAGCGCGCCCGCCGGCTCAGGGGCCGTCCGGAGGCACGGCCTTGCGGTAGTGCCGTGACGGCTGGGCGTAGCCGTGGCGCTCGTAGAACCGGTGGGCCCGCCGCCGCCGGTTCGAGGTCGACAGCTCCAGCGCGGTGGCGCCCATGTCCCGCGCCGTCCGCTCGGCCGCGGCCAGCAGGAGCGCGCCCACGCCCTGGGACCGGGCGGGCTCGTCGACCACGAGTGCGGTGAGCCGGGCCCGGTAGGCGCTCTCGGTCAGGAACGGCACCCGGTGCAGGTGCGCCAGGCCGACCACCCGTCCGGCCGCCTCCGCCACCAGACACCGGTCGTCGGGCCCGCCGGTGCACACCCAGGCGCGCACCCACCGCGCCTCGGGGGCGTAGCCGAGCTGCCCGAGCAGGGCCACCACGGCGGGGACGTCGGTGGCCCGGGCCCGGCGGACGGAGACGGCGGGGACCTCCTCGGTCACGGGGGCGTGCCGTCCGGCGGATCGGCGGGGCCACCGGCCGGAGCGCCTCCCGCGGACCCGCCGCCGGACGCACGGCCTGACCGTCGGGTGCAGAGCACGTCGCCTACCGGCGCACGACCAGGACCGGGCAGTGCGCGTGGGAGACCAGCGCGGAGCTGACCGAGCCCAGGATCATGCCGAGCACCCCGCCGACGCCGCGCGCCCCGACCACCAGCATCCGGGCGCTCCTGCTCTCCTCGACGAGCAGCTCGGCGGGGCGTCCGCGCAGCAGCCGGGTGCTCAGCCGGGCGGGGCGGGTCTGGCCGAACACCTCCTGGAGGGTGTCCTGGAGCATGCGCCGGGCGTCGGCCTGGAACGCTTCGGGATCGAGTTCGGGGATGTATCCGTAGGAGGTCGCGTACAGGGCCGGATCCTGCCAGCACGCGATCACCTCCAGAGGGGCGTCGAAGGCCTGCGCCAGCCGGGCCGCTTCCCGCAGCGCCTCCTTGGAGTGGTCCGAGCCGTCGACGCCCACGATGATGCGGTCGCCGGTGGGGGTCTCGATCGGGGTGTCGCTCATGGCGCTCCTTCTGTGCGGGGCCGGCGCTGCCGGGGAAGGGTGGATGGGGTCGCCCCGTCCCCGGGACGCCGGGCTCGAGGCGGTGCGGTGCACCGTGGCCTGGGCCGCGGTCGGGCCGCGGTCGGGCCGTGGTCGGGCCGTGGTCGGGCCGTGGTCGGGCCGCGGTGGGGCGGCGGATCGCACACCGGTGGACCCGCCGCCGCGCGCGGTGACCCTAGGCGGAGCCGGATTCCCGGCGGGTCACCGGGATCTTCTTGGTGGCCTGCTCACCGGGCTCGCGCATCGGGGCCCGGACCTCGAGCACCCCGTCGGTGTAGGCGGCGGTGATGTCCTCCTCCCGGCAGCCCTTGGGCAGGGGCAGGGCGCGGGAGAAGGAGCCGTAGTGGAACTCGGAGCGGTAGCTGCCCTTGTCCTTGTGCTCGGTCCTCTCCTGGCGGGTGGCCCGCAGGTGCAGGGTGTCGTTGACGACCGTGAGCTCGACGTCCTTGTCCGGGTCGATCCCGGGCAGCTCCGCCCGGATCACCATGGTGTTGCCGTCCTGGAACTCCTCCACGCGCGGCCACGTGGTCTCCAGGTCCCCCTCCATGAGACGACGGAGGGGCTCGAGCACGTCGAAGGCCTCCCTGCGCATCAATCCAGCCATGACCAGACTCCTCATCGTGAACTGACCGGCGCCGGCCCCCGTGGCCGACGCCCCCGGTGCCGGCGCCCGGATCCCCGGGACCGTGCGCTGCACGCGGGCATTTCCACCGTAGGCACCCTGTGCCGGTGCGGTAAGGTCCGGGGCCGACATGTCCCGATCGTGACGCCGCCCGGGAAGCACCGGCGCTGCGCAGAGCCGCCGCGGACGCGCTCAAGGGGCTGAACGTCCGTGCCGAGGGTCCGGAGCCGACGATGTCGTCGCGGCGGCCGGCGTCGACGTCGTCCAGGGGGGGGCGCACGTGCCGGTCGCCGCGCCGGCCCCGGACCGCGCCGGCGCCGCTGCCGTCCGTCGCCCACCCGGGGGTTCTCCCGGGTGCGACGACTTGTTGCGCCCATCGGCCGCCGCGCCGGACCGGCCCCGGTCGCGGCGGCCTACCCTGGGTCCAGGGGGTGGTGGCCGTGCCACGGAGGACCGCGACGATCGTGCTGGGGACCCTGCTGCTGGTCGCCGGGGTGCTGCTGCTCCTGGAGGCGACCGGCCTCATGGGAGCCGTCGGCGTGCTGTGGGGACTGCTCTTCCTCGCGGCCGGCGCCGCGTTCGCCGTCCTGTACGGCACGGACCCGTCCAAGTGGTGGGCGGCGATCCCCGCGGGCACCCTGCTCGGTCTCGGCCTGCTCGTGCTGCTCGACGAGGCCGGTGTGCCCGGCAGTCAGCAGTGGGGCGGCGCCCTGTTCCTCGGCGGCGGCGGCGCCGGATTCGCCGCCGTCTACCTGCGCGACCACCGCCGGTGGTGGGCCCTCATCCCGGCCGGTGTGCTGATCACCCTGGCGCTGCAGGCCCTGCTCACCGCCGCCGCCCAGGAGGAACAGGCCGGCGGAGTGCTGTTCTTCGTGGGGCTGGCCGTCACGTTCGCGCTCGTGGCCGTGCTGCCGACCGGCGCGGCCCGCAACCGCTGGGCGTGGATCCCCGCCGCCGCCCTCGCCCTCCTCGCGGCACTGATCGCCCTGGAGGCCACCGTGCTGCTGTCCGCGGTGTCCTACCTGTGGCCGCTGGCGCTCATCGCGGCCGGCGGCTACCTCATCGTGCAGGCCCTCCGGCGCCGGCACGACACGCCCGAGCACGGGCCGGCGCCCGGCCCCGGCAGCACCTCGAACGCGGCCCGCGACCGGTGAGCGGGCCGGGGCCCCACCCGGCGCGGAGCCGAGGACGGGCGCTCGCGGCCGGTGCCGCAGACCCGCTGCGCGGTGGGCCGAGCGTGCCGCGTCCCGGGCGCTCTGCCCCGCACGCCCCTCCCGCACCGGCGGGGCCCCGTGGCGTGCTCGGTCAGGGCAGCCGGGCCGGGCGCAGCCGGACCGCGTCCCCGGCCCGCTCCGGGTCCAGGGGCACCGGGCTGTGCAGCACGGCCGGCCCACGGTGCAGGACTCCGTCCGAGAGCGGCCGGCAGCGCAGACCTCCCCGCCCGCGCATCGCGGCGTGCGCCCCGGGGGCGAGCATGCGGTCCATCCACGCGCAGGGGTGAGCGGGCCGCCCGGCTCGCAGCCGGACGAGCTCACCGCGCGACTCCAGGGCGAACTCCTGCCCGAGCAGCGGGGCCAGCTCGGCTCCGCGCAGGACCACGTTGCGCCGGGCGAGCAGAGGGTCGAAGGGGTCGGCGCCGAGGTCGGCCGCGATGGCCTCGAGCGCCTCGACGGCGAGCAGGGTGACGGCCGCGTCCATGTGCGCGGCCTTGCCGAAGAACCGGTCGCCGACGATGCCCTTGCCGGTCACCAGCTCGGCGCGGTCCGCGTCCGTCGTCGGGACGTCCGCGGCGCCGTCCCGGGCCCGGCCGAAGTAGGCGTGGCCGGGGGAAACGAGCAGGTGGAGGATCTCCACGTCGTAGCGGTGGGTCGTCGTCATGGGCTCCAGCCTCTCACCGGCTGCGCGCGTCGTCATGCGGCCCGGCGGCGAGGCCCTCCGTGGGCGCTGCCGCAGGGGGACCGCCGAGGGGCTCCCGGCCCCGAGTCGCCCGGTGTATCGTCACGAGCGTGACCGACTCCACGCCCGGTGCCCCGGGCCCGCGCGCCGCCCTGGTCGTCGTCGACGTCCAGCGGGGTTTCGACGACGCCGCGTACTGGGGCCGGCGGGACAACGCGTCGTGCGAGGCGAACATCGCGGCCCTGCTGGCCCACTGGCAGGAGGGCGGCCGTCCCGTGGTGTTCGTCCGGCACGACTCCACGACCCCGACCTCACCGCTGCACCCGGACCGCCCCGGCAACGCCTTCAAGGACATCCTCACCGGCACCCCGGACCTGCTGGTGCGCAAGAGCGTCAACTCCAGCTTCCACGGCAGCCCCGACCTGCACGCCTGGCTGCAGGCCCACGGCGTCCCGGAGCTGGTCGTCTGCGGCATCACGACCAACCACTGCTGCGAGACCACGGCCCGGGTCGGGGGCAACCTCGGCTACCGGGTCCACTTCGCCCTGGATGCCACCCACACCTTCGACCGCACGGGACCGGACGGCGTGACCGTGCCCGCGGCCGACCTGGCCCGGATCACCGCGGTCAACCTGCACGGGGAGTTCGCCACCGTGGCTACCACGGCGCAGCTCACCAGCCCGTCCCGATGACGAGGGACGAGCGGGCCGGCGGGAGGGCCGCAGGCCCGGCCGGCCCGCTCCGCGGGCCGCACCGGCCCCGCGCACCGTCGGCACCCCCCCGGCGCGGAGGACCGACGCCGGGACGGGAGGCGTGCGCGCTCCTGTCCCGTCGGCCCGCGTGCGGCCGCGGGTCCCGGTGCTACGCTCCACGGACTCGAGGGGAGTGATGTCATGCACCACAGGGTCCGGATCGTCGCACTGGTCGTCCTGCTGCTCGCACTGGGCCTCTTCGCCGTGACCGAGTGGCTGCCGGCGCTGTACCTCGTCCCCGCGGCGGGAGGAACGCTGCTGGTGAACGAGTACGGGGCGCGGTCACCGGGGCCGGGCCGGCGGGAACGGGATCGGCCACGCCCGTGAGGTCCCACGGCGCCCCGGGCGGGAGACCCGAGGTCCCGGGCGCCCCACCGCCGCGGGCGCCCGGGGCCATGACCGGTCCGCCTGACCCGTGCGCCGGAGCGTGGCCCCGGCGCACGGACCGGTGCCTGCTGCGCCCGGTGCGGGTCTCCGACCTCGAGGCGATGCTCGCCTACCGGGGCGATCCGCACGTCACCGAGCACCTGGGCCATGCCCCCTTGTCGCGCGACGAGGTCCGGGACCGCATCGACGCCCGTCCGGCGGGACGCGACCCGGGGTCCGGGCGGGTCGTGCGCGGCGTGGCGATCGTGGTCGACGGCCGCTGCCTCGGAGATGCGATGCTGCGCCTCCAGCCGGCGCCCGGGGAAGGGGGCTGGCAGCTGTGGATCGGCTACGCGCTGCGACCGGAGATGTGTGGGCGTGGTCTGGCGACCGAGGTGGCCACCGAGCTCGTCGGCATCGCCCAGGACTGTGGTCTGCCGGTGTGGGCCGAGACGTTCGCGGAGAACCTGGCCTCACAACGGGTGCTCGAGAAGGCGGGACTGGAACTCGTCGACGAGGTGCTGGCCGAGGGCCGGCGCTGCCGCATCTTCGCTGCCGGACACCCTGGGTCACCGGTGCCGGCGCCTTCCGTCCCGTCCCGGTAGGGCGCGCCCGGCCGGTCGACCGCACCAGGGCACACCGGCTCCTCGTCGCCGCCCCATGGGCCGCCCGTGGGTCGCAGCGGGCCGCTCAGCCGGCGCCACCCCGCAGCACGTCCACGTGCACGTGGTCCAGGTGGCGCAGGATCTCGTTGGCGGGCTCGGGGGCGTCGTAGTCCTGCCAGCGCCCGCGGGCGCTGTGCGCGCTCCAGAACCGGTCGTCGAAGATGACGTACTGGACGTCCAGGTCCTCGGCGTGCGCGACCAGCCAGTGGGCCAGCACCCACCCCGCCCGCCGGTTCTCCTCGGTCACCGGCCGGAAGAAGACGTCGACGGCGCGCCCGTCGTAGTGCGTCGACTCCTCGCCGTGCCCCCGATCCACGCCGCCCGGGGCGAACCCGCCCAGGCTCTGCTCGCCGAACACCTCGGTCATCGCCGCGCGCAGCCGCTCGGCGCGGGGCGTCAGACCGGTCCCGGTCAGCTGCTGCTCGGGCAGCCCGCCGTCGGCCGGGCCCCGGCAGGCCAGGCTCGCGCCGGCGTCCTCGGGCGGCCCGTCGGCCAGCCGCTGCAGCACCGTCTCGTCGAGCCCGGCGGTGTCCACGGCCTGCCCGCGGGCGGCGAGCGCCACCGCCGTCGTGGCCCGCTTCGCCTCCTCACGGGTGAGCTCCACCTCCCCGTCCGCGGTCTCGACCGTGCACTCCGGGCCCCAGCGCGTCCAGTCGTCGCCCGCGCGCAGACCGCTCAGCAGGTTCGGCCCGACCAGCACCAGCGCGCCCGCGAGCGACCCCAGCAGCAGCAGGCTCAGGACGAGTCGGAGAGGCCGGCGACGCCCCCCGGGCGTCCCGTCCGGACTCATCGTCGGCGCGGACGGGGCGCCGGCACGAGCGCCGTCCCCGTGCTCGTGCGTGCGCCGACCGGTCCGGGGGTCGGGGCGGGGCCGACGCCTCCGGCGCCGGCTGCGGTGATCGTGACGGTGATGTCGCACCTGCTTCTGCTCGGTCTGCTGCTCGGTCTGTTGTTCGTCCTGCTGGTGATTCCTCCGGTCCTCCCGGGCTTCCAGCTATAGCAGAGCAGAGGAACGGGGACAGCACCCGGGCGGGGACCGGGAATTTCCATAATGCACTGTCCGTGCATTATGGTGCACTCATGGACGAGAGCACGACGACCCTGGCGGCGGCCATCGGCACCCGCGTGAGACAGGAGCGGCAGCACCGGCACTGGACGCTGGACCAGCTGGCCGAGGCCGCCGGGGTCAGCCGCCGGATGGTGGTCAACGTGGAGCAGGGCGCGGCCAACCCCAGCGTGGGCACCCTGCTGCGGATCAGCGACGCCCTCGGCATCGGGCTGCCGGCGCTGGTGGAGCCGCCGCAGCCCAGGCCGGTGAAGGTCACCCGGCACGGGGAGGGCGCGGTCCTGTGGACCGGGGACTCCGGCGGCCGGGGGGTCCTGGTGGCCGGCACCGCGCCCCCGGACGTGGTGGAGCTGTGGGACTGGACCCTGGGCCCCGGTGACCGGCACGCGAGTGAGGCCCACGCCCCGGGCACCGAGGAGCTCCTGCAGGTCCAGCAGGGCACGCTCACCGTCGAGATCGCCGACCGGTCCGTCACCCTCGACACCGGCGATGCGCTCACCTTTCCCGGCGACGTGGCCCATGCCTACGCCAACCCCGGGGACGGGCCGGCGCGCTTCTCCCTGACCGTCTTCGAACCGGGCGTAGGCTCGGGACACCGCCAGGAGGGTTCTCATGACTGAGCCGAGCACACTGGAACGGCTGCTCGACGAGGCCCGGGTCGAGGCGGAGGTGTTCGCGCTGCGACCGGACTACCGGGCCGCGCTGCTGGCCGTCGACGGGATCGTCCCGGGTCCGAGCGACGAGACCGGTGAGGCGCTGCTGCAGGAGGCCGAGGCCGCCGCCCGCCGGGCGCTGGGCGGCCGGCCGGTGGAGCAGCTGCCGCACGTGGCCGCCTGGCGGGAGGCCTACCGGGCGTTCGGGGCGAAACCGCAGCGCACCCGCAACAGCCTGGAGGCCCTGCTGCGCCGGGCCGCCACCGGGCTGCCGCGGGTCAACCGGCTCACGGACCTCTACAACGCGGTCTCGGTGCTGCACCAGATCCCGCTCGGCGGTGAGGACCTCTCCCGCTACCGCGGCGCTCCGCGCCTGGTCCGCGCCACCGGTGCCGAGCCGTTCGACACGGTCGCGGCCGGCGCACCGGTGACCGAGCACCCCCAGCCCGGAGAGGTGGTGTGGTGCGACGACGCCGGCGTGACCTGCCGGCGCTGGAACTGGCGCCAGGGACGCCGCACCGGCCTGACCGAGGACACCACCACCGCCCTGTTCGTCCTCGACGCACTGGCGCCGCTGACCGACGCGGCCCTGCACGCCGCGGTCGAGGACCTGGCCACCCGCCTGGGCCGGCTCGGCCCCGAGGTGCAGATCACCCACCGCCTGCTCACCGCCGGCCCGACGTCCGCGCAAGGAGACTGACATGACCCACCGCTCCGGGGCACCCGCCCCCGGTCGCCGGGGATCCCGGTGGGACCGGCCATGACTGGTCCCGCCCCCTCCACCGCTCCCACCACCGCCGTGCCCCCGTGGGGGCTGGCCGTGGCCGCGATGCTCTCGATCCAGCTGGGCTCGGCCCTGTCCGTGGACCTGATCGGCACGGTCGGCCCGGCCGGGACCGCCTGGCTGCGGCTCAGCGCGGGAGCGCTGATCTTCCTGCTCCTGGCCCGCCCGCCGCTGCGGTCCGTGCGCCGGTCCGACGTGCCGGCGCTGCTGGGCCTGGGCCTCACCACCGGGGTGATGACCACCGGCTTCCTCGCCGCGATCGAGCGCATCCCGCTGGGCACCGCCGTGGCGATCGAGTTCCTCGGCCCGCTGACCGTGGCCGCCGTGCGCTCCCACAGTCTCCGGGCTCTCGCCTGGCCCGCCCTGGCGCTGTCCGGGGTGGTGCTGCTGACCGAGCCGTGGCACGGCCGGATCGACCTCGCCGGCATCGGGTTCGCCGGGCTGGCCGCCGTCGGGTGGGGGTTCTACATCCTGCTCACCCAGCGGATCGGTGACCGCTTCACCGGCATCGGCGCGCTGTCGATGACCGTGCCCGTCGCCGCGGTGACAGCAGCGGTCCTCGGCGTCCCGCAAGCCGCCGGGCACCTCACCCCCGGCGTGCTCGCCGCCGCGGCCGGGCTCGCCCTGCTGCTCCCCGTCCTGCCGTTCGCCCTGGAGATGCTCGCGCTGCGCCGGATGACGCCCACCGCCTTCGGCACCCTGATGGCCGTCGAGCCGGCCTTCGGCGTGCTCCTGGGGCTGCTCGTGCTCCACCAGCATCCCTCCCGCGTGCAGACCGCCGGCATCCTGCTCGTCGTCCTCGCCGGCGCGGCCGCCCAGCGCGGTGGCCGGCGCCGCCCGCGGACCTCCGGGCCCACCGCCGACCTGCCCGCCCTCGACCCCATCGGGTAGGGCACCCCCGTCCCTCGCCGCTGCCGCGCCCGCCGGTGCACCGCGCACCGGTGGCGCCGCCGCCCCGTCCCGGCATGCCACCGGCCGCGCCCTCCCGCGTGCCGGACCGCGTCGGCCGGACAGTCCAGGACCACGTCACCCGGCACGTCCAGCGGCACGCCGACCGGCCCGCCGACCAGCACAGGAGGAACCACGATGTTCACCGGCTTGAGCGCCTTCCCCCTCACCCCGCTGGCGGACGACGCCGTGGACGAGCCCGCTTTCACCGGCCTGGTGCAGCGGCTGGCGGCGGCGCGGGTCGACTCCATCACCGCGCTGGGCTCCACCGGCTCCTACGCCTACCTGAGCACCGAGGAGCGCCGCCGGGTCGCCCGGCTGGCGGTCGAGCACGCGGGGACCGTCCCGGTGTTCGTCGGCATCGGAGCGCTGCGCACCTCCCAGGTCCTCACCCACCTCGAGCACGCCCAGCAGGCCGGGGCCTCCGCGGTGCTGCTGGCGCCGATGAGCTATCAGCCCCTGACCGACGACGACGTGGTCGGGCTCTTCGACACCGTCACCGCCCACTCCTCGGTGCCGGTGATCGTCTACGACAACCCGGGCACCACCCATGTCACCCTCAGCACCGAGCTCTACGGGCGCATCGCGGAACTGCCCCGGATCGCCTCGATCAAGATCCCCGGTGTGCCCGCCGACCCCCGGGCCGCACGGGCGCGGGTGCGCGCGATCCGCGAGGTCGTCCCCGAGCACGTGCGCATCGGGGTCTCCGGGGACGCCACGGCGGCCACCGGCCTGGTCGCCGGCTGCGATGCCTGGTACTCGGTCCTCGCCGGGACGCTGCCGGTCCCGGCGCTGAGCATCACCCGGGCCGCACGGCAGGGACGAGCCGCCGAGGCCGCGGCCGAGTCCGAGCGGCTGGCACCGCTGTGGCGGCTGTTCGCCGAGCACGGGAGCCTGCGGGTCGTGGCCGCGATCGCCGAGCAGGAGGGACTGGTGCCCGGCGCGTGCCTGCCGCTGCCCCTCCGCGGACTGGACGACGCGCAGCGCGCCCTCCTCGCCCGCGTCCTCGGCGACCTCGGCCTCGCCCGGCAGCGCTGACGCCGGTCCTGCCCGCGGCCCGGCGGACCCCGTGCCGACGACCTCGTGCCGACATCTCCGTGCAGCCATCTCCGTGCCGACCATCCCGTGACGACGACCGTGCGCCGCGGTCCAGCCACGGCAGGGACCACCTGGTAGGTTCCCCGCATGAGGACCGG
This sequence comes from Kocuria oceani, assembly GCF_029524215.1. Taxonomy (NCBI): domain Bacteria; kingdom Bacillati; phylum Actinomycetota; class Actinomycetes; order Micrococcales; family Micrococcaceae; genus Kocuria; species Kocuria oceani. Next base: position 110,677 of record NZ_JARAMH010000007.1, read on the forward strand.
GTGAGCGCCTGCCCCGTGACCGCCGCATCCCCCAGCACGTCAGGAGCACCACCGATGCCCCACCCGACGCCCGGACGCCCCCTGCAGGGCAGGACCGCCCTCGTCACCGGGGTCTCCCGCCGCCGCGGCATCGGCTACGCGGTGGCCGCCGAGCTCGCCTCCCTGGGAGCGAGCGTGTTCTTCCACCACTACGGCCCGCACGACGCGGACCAGCCCTGGGGCGGAGACGACCTGGACGCGGTCCGCGCCGGCGTCCGGGAGGCCCTGGTCGAGGGGGCGACGGCCGGCGACGCCTCCGCGGACCTGCGCGACGCGGACGCCGTGGAGCAGCTCGTGGAGCAGGCGTGGGCCCTGACCGGCCGGCTGGACATCCTGGTCTGCAACCACGCCCGCAGCGGAGGGGACGGGTCCGTCCTGGACATGACCGCTGAGATCCTGGACGCGTTCTGGGACACCAACACCCGCTCCACGCTGCTGCTCACCCGCCACTTCGCCCACCGTCACCTCGCCCACCACCGCACCACCACGACCGCGCGGGACGCACCGGCCCGCCCCGGGGACCGTCTCCGGGGCGGCGGACCGGTCGACGGACGGACCGCGGGACGGGTGTTCTGGATGACCTCGGGCCAGGGCGAGGGGCCGATGCGCGGTGAGGTCGCCTACGCCCTCAGCAAGGCCGCCCTGGCCGGGGCGACCCCCACGGTGGCCGCGGAGCTGCTGGAGCTCGGCATCGTGCTGAACACCGTCAACCCGGGGCCGGTCAACACCGGCTACCTCGACCCGGGCAGCACCGACCGGCCCCTGGAGGAGATCGACGCGTGGCGCGAAGCCACCCCGTTCGGCCGCTGGGGGCGCCCGGCGGATCCGGCGCGGCTGATCGGGTGGCTGGCCACCGACCAGGGCGTTTGGGTCGTCGGGCAGGTCATCACCACCGACGGGGGCATGGGCCTGACCTGATCGCCGGGACCCGGACCGCGCGCCCCTCCGCGCGACTCCGCCCGGGTGCACGGCCCGCGCCCGGGGCCGAGGACCGATTCAGTCACCTGCGCGGAGGCTCTGTCGCCCCCGGCGCGGGGTTCCTAGAGTCGTTCCATGGGGCCACGAGGGGAACGCGTCACCGGTGACCGGGGTGGCCGGGCGGTCGGGGTGTGGTGGGACGCACGCCGGACCCACCGGAAGGGCCCGGAGGCGGTCCGGAGCCGGCAGCAGGAGCGGCTGGCGGAGCTGGTGGTCTTCGCGCGGACGAACTCCCCGTACTACCGGCGGCTCTACCACGGGCTGCCGGAGCGGATCGAGGACGTCACCGCGCTGCCGGTGACGGACAAACGGGCGCTGATGGCTGCCTTCGACGAGGTGGTCACGGATCCGGCGGTGACGCGCGCGGCGGTCGAGGAGTTCGTGGCGGACCCCGCCCGGATCGGGGAGCGGTTCGCCGGGAAGTACCTGGTGGCCACCACCGCCGGCACCACCGGCACCCGGGTCGTCTTCGTGCTCGACGACCGGTACCGGGCGGTGGCCTCGGGGCTGATGGCCCGGCTGAGCGCGGACTGGCTGCCGGCCCGGGAGGTGGTGCGCCTGGTGCTCCGCGGGGGACGATTCGCCGCGGTCGTGGCCACCGGCGGGCACTTCCTGGCCGTGGCCACCAGTACCCGGGAGCTGCGGGAGCGGCCACGGCGCCGCCGCCGGCTGCGGATCCTCCCGGTCCACCGGCCGCTGCCCGAGCTGGTGGCCGAGCTCAACGCCTTCGACCCGCTGCTGTTCGGGGCCTACGCCAGCGTGCTGCGGCTGCTGGCCTCCGAGCAGCGGGCCGGGCGGCTGCGACTGCGACCGGTGCTCGTGCTCAGCACCGCCGAGGGCCTGCCCCCGGAGGAGCGCATCCGGCTCGAGCGGGCCTTCGCCGCGCCCGTGCGGGAGGTCTACGGCTGCACCGAGTCCGGCTACGCCGCCTCCAGTTGCGCCCAGGGCTGGCTGCACCTGATCGGGGACTGGATGATCCTCGAGCCGGTGGACGCCGAGCACCGCCCCGTCCCGCCCGGGACGGTCTCGCACACGGTGCTCCTGACGAACCTGGCCAACCGGGTCCTGCCGATCATCCGCTACGACGTGGGCGACCGTGTGCTGGTCAAGCCCGAGCCGTGCGCCTGCGGGAACCCGGCCCCGGCGCTGCACGTGCAGGGGAGGGCCTCGGACGTCCTCACCTTTCCTTCCGACGGCCCTGGCCGGGTGGCGGTCCCTCCGCTGGCGCTGGGCACCGTCGTCGACCGCGTCCCCGGGGTGGAGCTGTTCCAGGTCGTCCAGACCGGCCCCACCGGTCTGCGGGTGCGGCTGCATCCCGCCGCGGGGGCGGACCCGGAGCAGGTCTGGACGGCCGTGCTGAGCGGGATCACCGGCCTGCTCGGCGATCTGGGGCTGGCCCACGTCACCGTGCAGCGGGCGGCCGAGGCTCCGCAGCAGGGCCCCGGCGGCAAGTACCGCACCGTGGTCCCGCTGCCCGCATCCTGACCGGATCGGCGGGGCGAGGCGTCCCTCCGGTGCGCCGGCCCACGAGCCGGCCGGCGCATCGGCGGGGCGCCAGGAGCGGCGGATCCGGCGGAGTCCAGGAGCTCGGTCCCGCGATCCGGAGCCTCCGCGCCGGTGCGGACGGACCGCTCAGCCGCGCAGCTGCGCGTGGAGCCGTGCGGCCTGCCGCGTCAGGTGGTCGCGTTCGGGGAGGCTGGACGCCAGCCGGGCGGCGTCGGCGTAGAGCCGTGCCGCGGTCCCCGTGTCACCGGCACGCTCGTGCAGATAGGCCGCCGCGGCGGTGCGGCGGGGCAGCCCGGGGTCGAGTCCCGCCAGGGCGTCCAGCCCGGCCCGCGGGCCCCGGGCCTCGCAGACCGCCACGGCCCGGTTGAGGCGGGCCACGGGGCTGTCGGTGAGGCGCAGCAGCTCGTCGTACCACTCGACGATCTGCACCCAGTCGGTCTCCTCGGGCGTGCGGGCGTCGGCATGCAGCGCGGCGACGGCGGCCTGGGCCTGGAACTCACCCAGCCGGTCCCGGGCGAGGGCCGCCTGGAGGACCTCGACGCCCTCGGCGATCAGGCGGGCGTCCCACCGGCGGCGGTCCTGCTCGGCCAGGGGCACGAGGCTGCCGTCCGGGCGGGTCCGCGCCGGGCGGCGCGCGTGGTGGAGCAGCATGAGCGCGAGCAGTCCCGCCACCTCCTCGTGCTCGGTCCGGGCCCGGAGCCGGCGGGTGAGCCGGATCGCCTCGGCGGCGAGGTCGACGTCACCGGAGTAGCCCTCGTTGAAGACCAGGTACAGCACGCGCAGCACCGTGGCGAGGTCGCCGGGCTGGTCGAACCGCACACCCGAGACGGTCCGCTTGGCCCGGCTGATCCGCTGGGCCATGGTCGCCTCGGGCACCAGGTAGGCCCGGGCGATCTGCCGGGTGCTCAGGCCGCCGACCGCGCGCAGCGTGAGCGCGACGGCCGAGGCCGGGGTCAGGGAGGGGTGCGCGCACAGGAAGTACAGCTGGAGCGTGTCGTCGACCGCCCGGGCCGGGCCGGGCGGGGGATCCGCCTCGGCACGCTCCTCGCGCCGCCGCCGCGCGGTGTCGGCCCGGACGGCGTCGAGGAACTTGCGCCAGGCCACGGTGACCAGCCAGCCCTGCGGGTCCCGCGGCGGATCGCGCGGCCACACGCGCACCGCCTCGACCAGGGCGTCCTGCACGGCGTCCTCGGCCGCCGCGAAGTCGGCTCCACGGCGGACGAGGACGCCCGTCACGGTGGGGGTGAGGGCCCGCAGCAGGTCCTCGTCCACCGCGCGTCACTCCGTGACGGTCGGGGGCGCGGCCAGGAACGGGCGCACCTCGAGCCACTCGTGGATCGGCTTCCCGCCCGCCCCCGGGGCCGCGGACAGCTCACCGGCCAGCTCCACCGCCCGTTCCCGGTTCTCGACGTCGATCACCATCCACCCGGCGATCAGGTCCTTGGTCTCCGCGAACGGGCCGTCGGTGACCGGCGGCCGGCCCTCGCCGCCGTAGCGGACGAACATGCCGTCGGGGGACAGCGCCTGCGCGTCGACGAACTCGCCGGTGCTCTCCAGCCGAGCGGCGAAGTCGTTCATGTACTGCACGTGCGCCGCGATCTCCTCCGGCGTCCACCGGTCCATCGGCACGTCGTTGACCGGCGCCGGAGCGCCCCGGTAGTGCTTGAGCAACAGGTACTTGGCCATCGTGAGCTCCTCTGTGCGGTACGGCCCATTGTGGCCGTGCTCACCCCCAGGACGGAGCCGCGCGCAGGATCTCGACATCCCGGCGCGACATGTTCCGTCGAATGCCGTGGGCACCGCGGGCGTGGACGAGGATGACGACGAGCACGAGGAGAACGAGCGCGAGGAGGGGCGTCATGAGGATCGCCGTGGCCGGGGGCACCGGGGTCGTGGGCCGTCACGTGGTGGAGACCGCCCGCGGGCGCGGGCACGAGGTCGTCGTGCTGGCCAGGTCGCAGGGGGTGGACCTGAGCACCGGGGCGGGCCTGGACCTGGCCGGGGTGCAGGCCGTCGTCGACGTGACCTCCATCCGCACCACCAGCGGCCGCAGCGCGACCCGGTTCTTCACCGAGGTGACCCGGCACCTCCTCGCCGCCGAACGGGCGGCAGGTGTGGGGCACCACCTGGTGCTGTCGATCGTGGGCCTCGACGACGCCCCGTACGGCTACTACGCGGGCAAGGCGGCGCAGGAGCGCCTGGTGCAGGCCGGCGAGGTGCCGTGGACCCTGCTGCGGGCCACCCAGTTCCACGAGTTCGCCGGGCAGGTCCACGAGCGGATGCGGCTGGGCCCGGTCGCGCTCGTGCCGGCCATGCGCTCCCAGCCGATCGCGGCGCGGGAGGTCGCCGCACGGCTGGTGGCGCTCGCCGAGGCCGGTCCGGCCGGCCGGGTGCCGGACCTCGCCGGTCCACGCGAGGAGCGGATGGCCGAACTGAGCCGGCGGTGGGCCGCCGCCACCGGCGTCCGCGGCCGGGTCCTGGAGCTGCCGGTCCCCGGCCGGTTCGGCCGCGCGCTGCGCGACGGCACCCTGCTGGCCCGGCCCGGGTCCCAGCACGGCGAGCAGACCTTCGAGCAGTGGCTCACCGCGGGACGGGCGCACCCGGGCCCGTGACCGGTCCCGCGGAGACGTGGGCGGCGGTGTGCCCCGGGCGGTCGCCCGGGACGGCCGGGGGAGGGTGCGGGTCCGGCCGGGACACGTGCCGGGGGCTGCGCAGCGCGGGGCCGTGGCGCGCGCACCGGCGGGGAGGGGGCCTCCCCTCACCTCCACCGTACGACGCCGCGGGGGGCTTGCCGCAAGCCCCCCGCGGCGTCGCAGAATCACAGACCGGGACCGGGGCGGACCCGGTGCCGGCGGACCGAGGGGGAGCGGATGCACGAGCACGCGGTGGTGATCGTCGGCGCGGGGCCGACGGGCCTGATGCTGGCGGGCGAGCTGGCGCTGGCGGAGGTCGACGTCGCCGTCCTGGAACGGCGTCCGGGCCAGGACCTCGTCGGCGCGCGCGCCGGCGGGTTGCACGCGCGCACCATCGAGGTGCTCGACCAGCGGGGGCTCGCCGACCGGTTCCTGTCCCGGGGAGCGACCGCCCAGGTCGCGGGATACGCCGGCGTGCCCCTGGACATCAGCGACTTCCCCACCCGCCATCCCTACGGGCTCGCGCTGTGGCAGAACCACATCGAGCGCCTTCTCGCCGACCGGGCCGGCGAGCTGGGGGTGCCGGTCCACTACGGCCACGACGTGACGGGCGCCGTCCAGGACGGCGCCGGGGTCGACGTCGACCTGTCCGACGGCCGGCGGTGGCGGGGCCAGTACGTCGTCGGGTGCGACGGCGGGCGCAGCCGGGTCCGCAAGACCGCCGGCATCGCCTTCCCGGGCTGGGACGCCACGACCAGCAGTCTGCTCGCCGAGGCCGAGACGGACGAGGAGCCGGAGTGGGGCATCCACCAGGACGCCCTCGGCAAGCACGCCTTCCGCCGGACGGAGGGAGGGCAGGTGGGGATCATGGTGACCGAGCGCCACGTCGGGCCCGGCCGCGAGCCCACCCTGCGCGAGCTCCGCGACGCGCTCGTGGCGGTGTACGGGACCGACTACGGGGTGCACAGCCCCACCTGGCTGACCCGGTTCACCGACACCACCCGGCAGGCGGCGTCCTACCGGGAGGGGCGGGTCCTGCTGGCGGGCGACGCCGCCCACGTCCACGCCCCGGACGGCGGCCAGGGCCTCAACACCGGTGTGCAGGACGCGGTGAACCTGGGCTGGAAGCTGGCCCAGGTGCTCCGGCGGACTTCTCCGGAGCACCTCCTGGACACCTACCACGCCGAGCGGCACCCCGTTGCCGCCCGCGTGCTGCGCCACACGATGGCCCAGGTCGCCCTCCGCCGGCCCGACGAGCGCCTCCGGGCCGTGGGCGGGACCGTCGCCGAGCTGCTGGGCATGGAGGAACCGCGCCGCCGGTTCGCCGCGATGATGTCCGGGCTGGACATCCGCTACGACCTCGTGCCGGGGCACCCGCTGCTCGGGCGGCGCATGCCGGACCTCGACCTCCGCACGGCGGACGGGCCCCTGCGGGTGTTCGGCCTCCTGCACGAGGCCCGGCCGGTGCTGCTCGAGCTCGCCGGGCAGGCGCCGGACGGCGTCGACGTCCGCCCCTGGGCGGACCGCGTCCGACGGGTGCACGCCGAGTGCGCCGGCCCCTGGGAGCTGCCGGCGCTCGGCACCGTCCCGGCGCCCACGGCCGTGCTGATCCGGCCGGACGGCCATGTGGCCTGGGTGGGGGAGGGGACCCGGTCCGGGCTCGAGGAGGCGCTCACCACCTGGTGCGGACCCCCTGCCGGGGCTCGCGGCGAGGCGGCCGGGACGGTCGCGCCGGAGCCCCGCCCGCTCTGCCGCCGGATGGTGCCGGAGGACTAGAATCGGCATCCTCACCGGGGTGCCGCGCCGTGGCCCTCCGGTGCCGTCCGGCCGTCACGCGCACAGCCCCGGCCCCGGTCGGCGACGCCTGCGCGGGCCGGCGCGCGGCGTCGATCTCCGCCCGGGACGCCGAGACCCCAGGAGCGTCCGATGGCCCCCGAGTCCTTCACCCAGCTGCTGACCCGTCAGGTCGGCCACGAGTTCGCCGCCTCCCACCAGTACGTCGCCGTGGCCGTCTGGTTCGACGGCCAGGACCTGCCCCAGCTGGCCCGGCACTTCTACCGGCAGTCTCTGGAGGAGCGCAACCACGCCATGATGATCGTCCAGTACATCCTGGACCGGAACCTGCCCCTGGCCATCCCCGGGGTCGGGGAGGTGCGCAACGACTTCAGTGATGTGCGCGAGCCCCTGGCCCTGGCGCTGTCCCAGGAGCAGGAGGTGACCGAGCAGATCAAGGCGCTGTTCGCCGCCGCCCGGGCCGAGGGGGACCCCCTGGGGGAACAGTTCATGCTCTGGTTCCTCCAGGAGCAGGTGGAGGAGGTGGCGTCGATGACCACGCTGGTGAACATCGCCGCCCGGGCGGACAATCTCTTCGACATCGAGAACTACCTGGCGCGCGAGCACGTCGGGGACGGCGGCCACGGGCACGGCGGCGGCCACGGCTCCGGCACCCCGGAGGCGGCCGGCGGGGCGGTCTGACCGGCCCGCACCGCGTCTCCCGGCCGTCCCTCACCGGCCGTCCCTCACCGGCCGTCCCTCACCGGCCGGAGGTCGCGGGGGCCTCCCGGGAGCCTGTGGCGGCGCTGCGGCGGGCGGCGTCGAGCACCGCGGCCGTGGCGACGGCGTCGGCGGGGTCCACCGGGGCGGGCCCGCCGTCGAGGATCCACCGGGCCACGTCCCGGTAGAAGTCGGCGGGCCCGCCGGTGGCGGTGGGCACGGGGGTGCGCTCGGTGCCGCGGACCAGCCAGCCGGTCGTCCCGGCCCCGGGGTCCAGGACGTCGAAGGGCCCGGGGCTGTCCTCGTGGCCGGGCACCAGGAAGGCGCCCGCCGAGCCGAGCACCCGGGTCCGCGGCCCCGGGGCGCCCACCAGGCTCGCGGCCCACAGGTGGCTGACCGTGCCCGAGGCGTGGTCCAGGGCCAGGAAGACGTCGTCCTCCGTGGGCGTGGTCAGGGCGCGCAGCTCGGCCCGGACCCCGGTCACGGGACCGAAGAGCTGCATTGCGGCGTCCACGAGGTGCGGGCCCAGATCGAGCAGCAGCCCGCCGCCCGCACCGACCGCGTTCTCCCGCCACCGGTTCTTGGGCACCGGGCGCCAGCGCTCCCAGCGGCGCTCGAACCGGTGCACGTCCCCGAGCCGGCCCTCGGCCAGCACCCGGGCGAGGGTCAACTGCTCGGCGTCCCAGCGGCGGTTCTGGAAGACGGTCAGCGGCGTGCCGGTGGTCTCGGCCCGCGCGGCGACGGCGGCGGCGCCGGCGTGGTCGAGGGCCAGCGGCTTGTCGACGACCACGGGGATCCCGGCGTCCAGACCGGCCAGCGCGTGCTCGACGTGCCGGCCCGTCGGCGAGGCGACGACCAGCACGTCCGGGCGGGAGGCATCCAGCAGCGCGGTGAGGTCCGGGTGCACCGACACCCCGGGCCAGTCGGTGTCGGCCTCGGCGCGACGGCCGGGGTCGGTCGTGACGACGTCGGTGACCCGGCAGCCGGCCTCCCGCAGCAGCGGCGTGTGGAACTGCCGACCGGCCATGCCGTATCCGATCAGTCCGGCAGTCAGCGTCCGTCCAGTGTGGTGTGGGGCCATGCCGTCACGATAGCCGTCACGGCATCGGACCGGCATCGGACCGGCATCCGTCACGGCATCGGACCGGCGGCGCCCCGCCGTGGCCGGGTCACGTCTCGGACATGCCGTCGATCGGGCGCAGGTCCCGGGAGCAGGGCACCCGGGCGCCGGGCACCATGCGGTTGGTGACCCGCGCGAGGCTGTCCCGGTGCCGGGGCACCAGGTGCAGGGCATGGTGCAGGTAGGCGTCGACCTCCAGCTCGTCGACCTCCCCGCCGCTGCGGCGGTACTCCCCCCACAGCTCGCGCACACCCAGGCCTGCGTCGCTGATCGCGGCGCGGATCATCCGGGCCTGGGTCCTGGCGATCGTCCGGTCGTCCATCCTGCACCTCTCGAGCAGTTCCGCCCAGCGTAGTCCCGGCCGGCGGCCCGCGGGAGGGGGCAGCCGCAGCCGGGGCGGTCATCGGCACCACGCGGTGGTCCCGGCGCGGACCCCGAACCGGCCGCCCTGGCGCCGCCGGTTCCCGTCCTGGCCGGGCACCGCCTTTGCCCCCGGTGGCCGGGGGAGCGATCATGGTCCTGTGCTCCGCCGCCTCGCACGGTCCTGCTCCCGTCCCAGTGCGCGGACCCGCCGCGGCCGCCCGTCGTCGCCGGTGGGGCCGCACGACGGCGAGCGGACCCAGCCGACGCCGCCGGTGACCTGCCGGCACCGCGGACCGAATCCCCGAGAAGGACACCATGACCGACCAGCAGACCCCCGACGACGAGCCGGGCCCGCCCCGGCGCAGCCTGTTCCGCCGCTTCGACGACCTCGCCATGCGGTTCTACGGACCTGCCGCGCGCAGCCGCCGGGACCTGCGGGGTCAGGACCAGCCCAGCGAGCAGACCCGACAGTGGTACCAGGACCTGCAGCAGGAGTACGTGGTGGAGAAGGACGCCAGCGGCCGCACCTATCTCCGGCCCCGCCGACCCTAGCGGCCGGGACCGCCGCCGGCCCGGGCCGTAGAGTGTCGGACCATGGACGGAAACGACGTGCAGCCGCTGACCGACGCCGAGGTGCGCGCCATCCGGGAGGACTTCCCGCTGCTGACGGGGGACCCGGGGACCTACCTGGACTCCGGGGCCACCTCGCAGAAGCCGCTGGCCGTGCTGGACGCCGAGCGGGAATTCTACCTGCACCGCAACGCGGCGGTGCACCGCGGCGCGCACGCCCTGGCGGTGGAGGCCACCGACGCCTACGAGGAGGCCCGCCGGGTCGTGGCCGGGTTCGTGGGGGCCACCGAGGCCGAGCTGGTGTGGACCTCCAACGCCACGGAGGCGATCAACCTGCTCGCCTACTCCTTCTCCAACGCCGCCGCCGGGCGCGGCGGCGAGGCCGCCGCCCGCTTCCGGCTCGGGCCGGGGGACGAGATCGTGACCACCGAGGCCGAGCACCACGCCAACCTCATCCCGTGGCAGGAGCTGGCCGCCCGCACCGGGGCGAGCCTGCGCTGGATCCCGGTCGACGGGTCCGGGATGCTCGACCACGAGGCCGCCCGGCAGGTGATCGGGGAGCGGACCCGGGTGGTGGCCTTCAGCCACGTCTCCAACGTCACCGGCGCCGTCACCGACGTCGCGGACCTCGTGGGCCTGGCCCGGGAGGCCGGGGCGCTGAGCGTGCTGGACGCCTGCCAGTCGGTCCCGCACCTGCCGATGGACCTGCCCGCCCTGGGGGTGGACTTCGCGGTGTTCTCCGGGCACAAGATGCTCGGGCCCACCGGCATCGGGGCGCTGTGGGGGCGGGCGGAGCTGCTGGACGCGATGCCGCCGTTCCTCACCGGTGGGTCGATGATCACCCGGGTCACGATGGAGGGTGCCTCCTACCTGCCGGCGCCGATCCGCTTCGAGGCCGGCACCCAGCGCATCAGTCAGGCCGTGGCCCTGGCCGCGGCGGTGGAGTATCTGCAGGGCGTGGGGATGGGCCGGATCGCGGCCCACGAGCGGGAGCTGGGGCAGCGGCTGGCCGCCGGACTCGCCCAACTGGAGGGGGTCCGGCTGATCGGTCCGCCCCCGGGGGCGGACCGGGTGGGGCTGGCCGCGGTGGACGTGGCCGGGGTGCACGCCCACGATGTCGGGCAGGTCCTCGACGTCGCGGGGGTGGCCGTGCGGGTGGGCCACCACTGCGCCCAGCCGCTGCACCGGGCGCTGGGGCTGACCGCGACCACCCGGGCCAGCGGCTACCTCTACACCACCACCGAGGACGTGGACCGGTTCCTGGACGAGCTGGCCGGAGTGCGGGCTTACTTCGGCGTGGCAGGCTGATCCCGTGCGCATCCGCACCGTGCGCCCCCACACTGTGAGCACCCACCCCGGGCGCACCGCACCGGACCGACCGAGGAGACGACGATGAGCGCGCTGGACGGGCTGTATCAGGAGGTGATCCTGGACCACGCCAAGCGGCGCTCCGGGAAGGGCCTGGCCGCACCGACCCCCGGCCACGCCGTGGCCGAGTCGCACCAGTACAACCCCACGTGCGGCGACGAGATCACCGTGCGGGCCGAACTGGCACCGGCGCCCCCGGGCGCTGAGGACGCGGAGCCGGTGGTGCAGCGGATCAGCTGGGAGGGCGAGGGCTGCTCGATCTCCATGGCCGCGGCCTCCGTGCTGGCCGAGACCGCCCCGGGCCTGACGCGGTCCGAGCTGCTCGGGCTGATCGGGGCGTTCCGGGAGCTGCTGCGCTCGCGCGGCACCGTGGAGCCCGACGAGGAGCTGCTGGGCGACGCCGCCGCCTTCGCCGGGGTGTCCCGGTTCGCGGCCCGGGTCAAGTGCGCGATGCTCGGCTGGGTCGCCGCCGAGGAGGCCGTGGGCCGGACCGGCTGAGCCGCGGCGGTCCCGGAATGCCTCCTCCGCCGCGGCGGTTGAGCCGGACATGCCCCTCTCCGACATCGCCCTGTCCCTGCTCGACCGCGCCGCCACCCGGCGCGGGTCCACGGAGGCGGAGGCGCTCGCCCGCGTCCTGGACCGGGCGCAGCGGGCGGAGGAGCTGGGCTACCACCGGTTCTGGGTGGCCGAGCACCACGGGGTGCCCGGCATCGCGGGCTCCGCGCCGGCGGTGCTGATGGCCGCGGCCGCGGCCCGCACCCGCCGCATCAGGATCGGCTCGGGCGGGATCATGCTGCCCAACCACCAGCCGCTCGTGGTCGCCGAGCAGACCGCCACCCTCCAGGCCCTGCACCCCGGCAGGATCGACCTCGGGGTGGGCCGCTCGCTCGGGTTCACCGGCGCGGTCCGGGACGCCCTGCGCACGGGCAAGGAGGCCGCGGCCCGCTTCGGGGACGACCTCGCCGAGCTGCTCGCCCACCTCTCCGGCACCGCCCCCGTGACCGCCCGCCCGCGCGACCACGCCGCGACGCCGGTCTTCGTGCTGGCCACCGGCGCCGGGGTGGACGTCGCGGCGCGGGCCGGGCTCGCCGTGGTGCTCGGCGGTCCTGCCCTGTTCCGACCGGGCCCCGAGGGCGCCGCCGCGGTGCTGGAGCGCTACCGCGAGCGGTTCCGCCCGTCGTCGTGGTGGCCGGAACCGCACGTGGTGGTCTCGGCGAACGTCGCGGTGGCGGGCACCCGGGAGGCCGCGCGGCGGCTGCTCCTGCCCGAGGCCCGAGCGCTGGCCGCCTCCCGGACGCGGGGTGAGTTCCCGCCCCTGGAACCGGCGGGACCGGCGGACCCGGAGGTGCTCCCGGACCGGGAGCGGCGCCTGGTGGAGGAGTCCCTGGCGGCCTCGGTGCACGGCACGGCCCCGGAGGTCCGGGCGGGCCTGGAGCAGCTGGTCGCCCGGACCGGGGCGGACGAGCTGCTGGTGACCGGCGGCGCGCACGACCTCGCGGCCCAGGCGGACTCCGACCGCCGGCTCGCCGCGCTGTTCGCCCCCCGCCCGCACTGAACGCCCCGGCGCCGACCCCCGGCGCCCCGCCCGGATCCGGCGCCCTGCCCCGCCGGACCCCCTGGTGGTCCATCCCGTTGCGCCGAATCCCCCATGTCCTCGCAGATCCCCCCGATCGGACGGGGGGATCTGCGAGGACATGGGGGACTCGGCGGTGCGGACCGGTGGGGAGGGGGGACCCGGTACCGGCGGCGGGGTGCGCGGGGGCACGTGGGTACGTGGGGGGGGCATGCCAGGGCGGGCGAGGGCGCGTGGGGGGCGGATAGAGTGGGCGGGTGCAGAAACTGCTCGTGCTCGCCGCCCACCCGCTGGAGACCAAGTACTTCCCGGACGACATCGACCTGGTCCTGACCGGCGTCGGGATGTCGGCGGCGGCGGTGCACACCACCGAGGCGGTGCTCACCCGCTGCCCGGACCCCGCGCGGCGGGCGGAGCTGACGGTGCTCAACATCGGCAGCGCCGGAGCGCTGCGGGACGGGCTGCACGGGGTGCACGAGCCCTCGCGGATCATCAACCGGGACGTGGACGAGCAGCTGCTGCGCGCGGCCGGGATCCCCGTGGACAACGTCATCGAGCTCGGCGGCGAAGGCCCGGTCCTCGCCACCGGGGACTCGTTCGTGGCCGGCGGGCCCGCCCGGGACGCCCTGGCCGCCCGGGCCGACCTCGTGGACATGGAGGGCTGGGCGATCGCGGTGGCCTGCCGGCACCTGGGCGTGCGGCTGCGGATGGTCAAGCACGTCTCCGACGCCGCCGACGAGGCCGCGCTCGCGTGGGCCGAGAAGGTCGAGGTCAGTGCGGTGGCCCTGGGGCAGTGGTTCCGCGCCAGCGGCATCGCCGCGCGCTGACCCGCGACTAGACTGGGGCCCAGCATGAAACTACTCCGCCAGCGCGAGTCCCTGGGCGCCCAGCAGGACTACGAGAGCGCCATGACCCTCCTCGCCGACGTCCGCCGCAGCGGTCCCGTGCTGCGGCTCTACGAACCGGCGCCCACGGTCGCCTTCGGCCGCCGGGACGAGCTGCGCCCGGGCTTCGCCGACGCCGCCCGGGCCGCCCGGGAGAGCGGCTTCGAGCCCCTGGTCCGGCGGGTGGGCGGACGCGCGGCGGCCTACCACGGCGGGTGCCTGATCGTGGACCACCTGGAGGCGGCCGAGGACCCGACCACGGGCATCCAGGACCGCTACCGCCTGTTCGGGGACATGCTCGTGGCGGCCCTGGAGGAGCTCGAGGTCGAGGCCGACGTCGGGGAGATCCCCGGCGAGTACTGCGCCGGGGAGCACAGCGTGCACGGGACGCACCCGGCGTCGTCGTCGGCCCCGGGCCGGAAGGTGAAGCTGGCCGGCACCGCCCAGCGGGTGGTCGCGGGCGCCTGGTACTTCAGCACCGTGCTGGTGGTCGAGCAGTCCGAGCCCATCCGCTCGGTGCTCACCGACGTCTACGCCGCCCTGGACCTGGAGTGGGACCCCGCGACCGCGGGGGCCGTGGACGACCTGCGCCCGGGCACCACCGTGGCCGACGTCGAGCGCGGGATCCGCAAGGTGTACGGCATGTACTCCGAGTACCTGGGGTACGGGCCGCTCACCGACTGAGCCCCGGCCGCGGGCCGGGCAGACCGAGGAGGCAGCAGATGTGCGGACGCTACGTCATCGCCCGGGCCGTGGGCGACCTCGTGGCCGAGACCGGGGCCGTCCCGGACGAGAGCCTCGGCGCGGCCGACTCCGAGCGGCTGCGGGCCAACTGGAACACCGCCCCGACCACCGACGTGCCGATCGTCCTGGAGCGCCTGGCGGGCGGGGACGGCCGGGTCGACGGCGGGGAGCTGGTGCGCGAGCTGCACGTGGCCCGCTGGGGACTGGTCCCGGGCTGGGCCAAGGACCCCGCGGTCGGGTCGAAGATGTTCAACGCCCGGTCGGAGACCGTCCTGGAGAAGCCGTCCTTCCGCAAGGCGGTCCGCGCCCGCCGGTGCGCGGTCCCCGCCAACGGCTACTACGAGTGGAAGCGCGAGCCGGGCCCCGGCAAGGGCGGGCGCAAGCAGCCCTACTACGTCCACCCGGCCGACCCGGAGGAGACCATCTGGTTCGCCGGGATCTACGAGTGGTGGCGGGTGCCCGAGGGCGCGGAGCTGCACTCGGCGGCCCTGCAGCCCGGCCGGGACGGCGGGGGCAGCACGTGGTTGCTGTCCTGCTCGATCCTCACCACCGACTCCCCGGAGCCCTCCGCCGAGCACCCCGTGCTGGGCGAGCTGCACGAGCTGCACGACCGGATGCCGATCCCGCTGGCCCCCGAGCACGTCGACGACTGGCTGCGCCCGGGGGAGGACGACGCCCCGCAGCTGGTGGACCTGGTCCGGGCCGAGGCGCACCGGACGGCCGCCCGGTGGGTGCTGGACCCGGTGGACCCGGCCGTCGGCAACGTGCGCAACAACTCCCCGGAGCTCGTCCTCCCGCAGCGGAGCCTGTTCTGAGCGCCGGGGAGGCCCTCCGCCGGATCCGCGACTTCGTGCGGACCCACGGCGGCGGGGTCGTGGCGACCAACAGCGGCACCGGCTGCCCCGAGTCCGCGTGGATCAACCTCACGGCCCACGAGGACGGGCGGCTGGTCTTCGGCACGAACGAGCGCAGCCGCAAGTACGCGAACCTGCGGGCCGACCCCCGGGTCTCCCTCGTGGTGGTCTCGGGGGACGGCCAGGAGTTCCAGCTCGAGGGGCGCGCCGCGGTGCTCGAGGGCCCTGCGGCGCAGGACGCCGGCGAGCTGCTGGAGTCCCGTCACCCGGGCGCCACGGGCAAGGACAGCACCCGGCTCGTGGCCGTGCGCCTGCACTGGGCCCGTTTCGTGGACGTCGCGGCCGACCCCCCGGTCCGGGAGGACCTCACCCTGTGAGCCCGGCCCCGCCGCGGCTCAGACGTAGTCCGTCTCGTAGTCCGTCTCGGGGACCCAGCGGTTGAAGTCGAGCGTCAGGTACAGCGCGAGCGCCGCCGCGTTGTCCTCCGCGATGCGCAGGCTCACCTGGTCGTAGCCGTTGTCGTAGAGGGTGCTCATGGCGCAGCGCACCAGCTGCTCGGCCAGGCCCTGCCGGCGGCGGGAGGCCGCCGTGAACAGCTCGAAGATGTAGGGGGTGTCGGGCAGGTCCTCGCCGACGCGCCGGGCCAGGACCAGGGCCGCGGCCACGACGGTCCCGTCGTCGTCCACCACCACCGGCGAGGCCTCGGGCAGGAAGGGCCCGTACTCGCCGTCGAAGACGCCCCGGATCACCGTGCGCGCCTCCTCGAGGCTGGAGACCCCGCCCTGCTCGTAGGAGGAGTAGTAGAGCTGGGCGAGGCTCTCGGCGTCCTCCGGGGTGGCCGGACGCAGGGAGACGGCAGGAGTCCTGGTGTTCTCCGCCGTGTGGGCGATCAGCGTGATGGTTCCGGTCATGGAGGCCTCCGTGATGTCGGCGCCGGGTGATCCGGCGTGGGTCGGGCGAGGGGACAGGGGACGACCCGGGGGGTCTCGCGGGGCAAGCCCTCCGTGCTTTCAGCGTATCCATTTCGCTGGTCTTGTCCATGCTTCCCCGGTGGCTTCCCCGGTGGCTCCCCCGGTGCTCCCTCGGTGCTGCCCCGGCGCTCCCCGGGTGCGGAGCAGGGCGGCGGCCGGCCCGTGCGGACGCGGTCACCGATGGGGAACACGTGTTCCGTCGGGACCATGCCGAGGGTTAGCCTGTCGTACAGGTGTTCTAGCTTCCAGGGGACAGGGCGCGCCGCACGGCGGGCGCCGGGACCGAGGAGGGGAGGGGCCGTCGTGGGCTTTCTGACGGAGGGCGTCGAGGTGGACTGCGACGCCGGCGGCGTGCCGGTGACCGTGCGCTGGCGCGGACGGGGCTACCGGGTGGCGCAGGACCCCGTGCGCTGGTACGAGCGCCGGGCGTGGTGGGCCGAGGACGCCCGGCTGCCCAAGGACCGCGGGATCGGGGCGGTGGACCAGCAGATGTGGCGGGTCCAGGTCCAGCTCACCGTCCGCTCGGAGCTGCTGACCCTCGAGCTCGTCCACACCCTCGACACCGGTCGCTGGCGGCTGCTGGCGGCCACCAGCGCCTCGGGTGCCCAGGTGGTGCGCTGTGCCTAGGGGCGCCGGCCACCGCGCCGCGGGCGCATAGGATCGGAGGGCAGGGCCCGCCCGCCGCGCGCGGGGGAGCCCGGAGGCGCAGCATCCGCGGCACAGAAAGGCGGCACCCGTGAGACTCGGCACCGTGCGACGGAACGGCACCACCCAGGCCTTCCGCCAGGAGGCGGGGGAGACCGTCTACCTGCCCGTCCCCGACGTCGGGGCCCTCCTCGCCGGGGGCGACCTGCGGCGGGCCGGGGAGCCGGGTCCCGCGCCCGCCCCGGAGGAGCTGGCGACGCCCGTGCTGCGCCCCGGCAAGATCCTGTGCGCGGGGCTCAACTACTACGACCACGCGGAGGAGGTGGGCCAGGAGATCCCGGAGCACCCCACGATCTTCGCGAAGTACGCCACCGCGCTCATCGGCCCCGCCGACCCCATCGCCATGCCGGAGGAGTCCGAGAAGATCGACTGGGAGGCCGAGCTGACCGCGGTGATCGGCTCGCCCCTGCGCCACGCCACGCCGGAGCAGGCCCGCGCCGCCATCGCCGGGTACACGATCATGAACGACATCTCCGTGCGGGACTGGCAGGGCCGGACCTCCGAATGGTTCCAGGGCAAGAACTTCGACCGCACCACCCCGGTGGGGCCCGTGGTCGTGACCCCGGACGAGGTCGACCCCGAGGCGGGGCTGGCCGTGCGCTGCAGCGTCGACGGCGTGCTCCACCAGGACTCCCGCACCGACCGGATGATCTTCTCCGCCGTGGCGCTGGTCGAGTACCTCAGCCGGTTCCTGACCCTCGAGCCCGGGGATCTCGTGGCCTGCGGCACCCCCGCCGGGGTGGGTCTGGCCAAGAAGCCCCGCCGGATCTGGCTGCGCGACGGCCAGGAGGTCGTCACCGAGATCGAGGGCATCGGGCAGCTGCGCAACGTCTGCACCCCCGCCGAGGAGCTCCTGGTCCGGACCTCCTGACCCGGGCCTCCCGACCCGGCCCGGCCGACCGGGCCGGCCGACGGCACCCATCCCGACCCGACCCCGACCGGAGGGCCCCATGGCGACCATCGGCTTCCACGCCTCCCACGAGCAGATCCCGCCCGAGCAGCTGCTGCGCGACGTCCGGCACGCCGAGCAGGCCGGCTTCGGCGCCGCCATGTGCTCCGACCACCTGGAGCCGTGGTCCCCGCGCCAGGGCCACTCCGGCTTCGCCCTGTCCTGGCTGGGCGCGGCGCTGGCCACCACGGCCCTGCCGTTCGGGTTCGTGCACGCCCCGGGCCGGCGCTACCATCCCGTGGTCACCGCCCAGGCCACGGCCACGCTCGCCCGCATGTTCCCCGGCCGGCTCTGGGCCGCCCTGGGCAGCGGGCAGCGGCTCAACGAGCGCCCGGTCAGCCCCGAGTGGCCGGGAAAGGAGCAGCGCCAGCAGTTCCTCGAGGCGAGCTTCGACGTCGTCCGCCGTCTGCACGCCGGGGAGGAGGTCAGCCACCGCGCACCGCTGCACGCCGACCGTGCCCGGGTCTGGGACCCCCCGGAGGTCGCGCCGCCGCTGCTGGTGGCCGCCCTCACCCCGGCCACCGTCCGCCGCTTCGCCCCCGTGGCCGACGGGTTCATCACCGTCAACCAGCCCCTCGAGGACCTGCGGCGGATGCTCGGGACCTGGCGCGAGGCCGGCGGCACCGGGCGGGCCGCGCTGCAGGTGCACCTGAGCTGGGCGCCCTCCCCGGAGCAGGCCCGGGCCATCGCCTTCGAGCAGTGGCGCACCAACGTCTTCGACCCCGTCACCATGGCCGAGCTCGCCTCCCCGCAGGACTACCAGCGCAAGGCGGTCCAGCAGGACGTCGGGCACGAGCAGATCGCCGGGGCGGTCAACGTCTCCGCCGACCTCGGCCGGCACGCGCAGTGGCTGCACGAGTACGCCGAGCTCGGCTTCGACGAGATCCACCTGCACCACGTGGGGCAGGAGCAGGCGGCCTTCCTCGACGCCTTCGGGGACGCCGTGCTGCCCCAGTTCGCCGCGGCGTGACCCGCCCCGGCGTTTGCAATTGACTTAAGTTCGAACACATATTCGAATACCGGTGTGAGCTTTCCGCACCTGCACGTCGCCACCGCCTTCAGCGCCCACTACGGGGTGAGCCGGCCCTCCGCCCTCGTCGCCGCGGCCGCCGCGGACGGCGCGGAGATGCTCGCCTGCACCGACCGGGACGGCCTCTACGGCGCGGTCAAGCACCTGGACGCGTGCCGGGAGCACGGCATCGACCCCGTCCTGGGCGCCGACCTCGCCCTGTACGGCCCCGGACGCGAGCGCGTCCTCGGCCGCGTGCTGGTCCTCGCCGCCGGCGGGACCGCCGGCGCCGGCTACGCCGCCCTGTGCCGGCTCGTCTCCGCCGCCCACGCCGGCGGCGTCCCGGCCGGGGTGGACCCGGACCAGATCGCCGCCCACGCCGTCCGCCCCGGGCGCACCGGCCCCCTGCTGACCGTGCTGCTCGGGCCGGCCTCCGACGTCGGTCAGGCGCTCGTCGCCCGCCGCTACCGCGCCGGCCGCGCCGCCCTGGCCCGCTGGCGGGCCCGGCTGCCGGCGGAGGCGCTCGCCGTGGAGGTGGTCACCCACCTGGCCGCCCCCGGCACCGCGTGCAGCACCTCCCACGCGGCCCGGCTGCTGCGCGCCGCCGCCGAGGCGGGGCTGACCCCCGTGCTGACCAACGCGGTGCGCTACGCCACCCCCGCCGAGGCGGCGACCGCAGACGTCCTCGACGCCGCCCGCGCCCTCACCCCGCTCGAGGCCCTCGGCCGGGCCGGTCCGCCCGGCAGCGGGGGCGCCGCCGACCGCCGGGCGCCCCCGGCGGAGCCGCTGCAGCCCAACGGCCAGGGCTGGCTCAAGTCCACCCGGCAGATGCGCTCGCTGGCCGCGGAGATCGCCCGGGCCGCCGACCTCGGGACCGCGGGCGCCACGGCCCTGCTGGCGGGCACCCAGCGGATCGCCGACCGCAGCCGCCTGGACCCGGTGGCCGACTGCGGGTGGGGCCGCCCGGTGGTGCCCGAGGCCTCCGTGCTGGGCCTGCGGCGCCCGGCGCCCGCGGAGCTGCGTGCCCGCTGCGAGGACGGGCTGGCGCGGCGCTACCCGGGCCGCCGGGCGAGCCCGGCGGTGCGGTCCCGGCTGGACCGGGAGCTGGGGGTGATCGGGGAGCTGGGCTTCGCCTCCTACTTCCTCACCGTGGCCGAGGTCTCCGCGATGATCGGGGCGATGGGCGTCCGGCACGCCGCCCGCGGCTCCGGGGTCTCCTCGCTCGTCAACTACCTGCTCGACGTCTCCCAGGTGGACCCCCTGGAGCACGACCTGCTCTTCGAGCGCTTCCTCTCGCCCGACCGCTCGACCCTGCCGGACATCGACATCGACGTCGAGTCCGCCCAGCGCCACCGCGTCTACCGGGAGATCTTCGACCGCTTCGGCGCGGAGCGGGTGAGCCTCATGAGCATGCAGAACGCCTACCGGGCCCGCGGCGCCGTCCGGGACGCGGGGCTGGCGCTCGGGCTGGACCCCGAGACCGTGGACACGGTGGCCAAGCAGCTGTGGCACCTGCCGGCCTCGACCCTGCGCGAGACCCTCGCCCGCCAGCCGGAGCTGCGGGATTTCGCCGAGCAGGTGTCCCGGGAGAAGCAGCTGGACCTGCTCGTGGACCTCACCGAGCGCCTGGACCGCCTGCCCCGGCACATCTCCATGCACCCGTGCGGGGTGATCCTGGGGGACCGCTCCCTCCTGGACCGCACCCCGGTGCAGACCGGCGGGGCCGGGATGCCGATGAGTCAGTTCGACAAGCACGACATGGACCCCATGGGCATGCTCAAGCTCGACGTCCTCGGCGTGCGGATGCAGTCCGCCCTCGCCCACGCCGTCGAGGAGGTGGCCCGCATCCACCCAGGACGGCCCCGCCTGGACCTGGAGTCCGTCCCCGTCGACGACGAGGCCACGTTCGAGCTCATCCGCTCGACCCACACCCTGGGCTGCTTCCAGATCGAGTCCCCGGGCCAGCGCGAGCTCATCGGCAAGATGGCGCCGACGAGCTTCGGCGACCTCATCGTGGACATCTCCCTCTTCCGTCCCGGCCCCATGCACTCGGACATGGTCCGGCCCTATCTGGAGCACCGCCACGGCTGGTCGCGGCCCGTCTCCGTCCACCCGCGCCTCGACCCGATCCTCGCGGAGACCCACGGGGTGACCGTCTTCCACGAGCAGGTCCTGCGCATCCTTCACGCCTTCACCGGCTGCGGTCTCGCCCGGGCCGACGAGCTGCGCCGCCGGCTCGGCTCCGACCGGCAGCTCGAGGTGGAGACGTACTTCCGGGAGCGGGCCCGGGAGCGGGAGTACCCGCTGGACGTCGTGGACCGGGTGTGGGGGATCCTGGCGGCCTTCGGCTCGTTCGGCTTCTGCAAGGCCCACGGGGCGGCCTTCGCGGTGCCCACCTACCAGTCCGCGTGGCTGAAGGCCCACCACCCGGAGGCGTTCCTGGCCGGGCTCTGGGAGCACGACCCCGGGATGTACCCCAAGCGCCTGCTCGTGGGGGAGGCGCGGCGGATGGGCATCCCCGTCCTGCCGGTGGACGTCAACCGCTCCGACGAGCACTACCGGGTGGAGCGGCTGACGGAGGACCCCGGGCGGCTGGGGGTGCGCCTGGCCCTGACGGGCATCCACGGGGTCTCGCAGGCCGAGGTGCGCCGGATCGTGGCCGGGCAGCCCTACGCCTCCCTCGCGGACCTGCGGCAGCGGGCCCGCCCCGCCCGGCGCACCCTCGAGCGCCTCGCCGCCGTCGGCGCCTTCGACGGCCTGCTGCGCCGCTCCGGGGGGACCGCCTCCCGCGCCGACCTGGTGCACGCCCTGCGCGTCCGGGCGGACAGCGCCCGCCCGCCCCGGGACCCCGGGAGCCGGGAGGTCCAGGGGCAGCTGGCCCTGGACCTGGGGGACCTGGAGCTGCGGGGCCTGCCCGCGGAGCGGCCCGAGCCCACCGTCGAGGAGAAGGTGCGCACCGAGCTGGACCTGCTCGCGGTCGACGTCTCGGCGCACCTCCTGGACAGCTGGGCGCCCCTGCTGCGGGAGCTGGGGGTCGTGCCCGCCGAGCGGCTGCTGGAGCTGCGCAACCGCTCCGAGGTGCTCGTGGCGGGGGTGCGGGTCTCGACCATGACCCCGCCCATGCGCAGCGGCCGACGGGTGGTCTTCGTCAGTCTCGACGACGGCACGGGCGCGGTGGACTGCGCCTTCTTCCCCGACGCCCAGGAGCGCTCGGGGCAGCACCTGTTCGGCACGCGGCTGCTGCTGGTGCGCGGGCGCATCCGGCGCACGGGCCCCCGCGGGATCAGTCTCAGCGCGGAGCAGGCCTGGGACCTCGCCGACCCGGCGACCCCGGCGGCCGTCCGCGCCCCGGTCCGCCCGCCGGCCCGCGCCCCCGCCCGGTGAGCGGGCCGGGCGGGGGCATCATCCGCCGGAGGCCGACGCGGATCCAGCAGTTTCACTCTGGGAGAATCCATTGGCCAGCGGGCTGATAGCCAGTATGGTTACTAATAACAGCGGACGAGCTGCACCCCGCCCCCCGGCGGGATTCGTCCGCGGCGGGCCCCTCCCGGGTGCCCGTTCTCCAGCAGATCAAGAGAAGGAGTTCTCATGGCTACGTACGACGTCAACGCACTGCTCTCGGCCACCGCCTACGACTCGGACGGCGACAAGATCGGCAAGGTCGAGCAGGTCTTCCTGGACGACAACACCGAGGACGTCACCTTCGTGACCGTCAACACCGGTCTGTTCGGCACCAAGGAGAGCTTCGTCCCGGTCGAGGGCGCCCGGCAGGACGGCGACCGCCTCGTGCTCCCCTACGCCAAGGGTGTCGTCAAGGACGCTCCGCACGTGGACGCGGACCAGCACCTCTCCCCGGCCGAGGAGGAGGAGATCTACCGCTACTACAAGATGAACTACTCCGGCACCGGCGGCGACCGCGACACCCGGACGGACTACGCCACGACCGACTACACCGGCACCGGCACCACCGGCACCACCGGCCGTGACGCCGACGACACGCTCGACACCGACCGCAACGCCGTGCCCGGCGGAGGCACCGCCGGCTACGCCGAGGTCGACCGCGACGCCACCGACCGCAACAGCACCGCCGGGATCGCCGACGTGGACCGCAACGTCACCGACCGCGACCTCACCGACCGCGACCGGGACCTGACCGACCGCGACGACAACGGTGTGGTCCGTCACGAGGAGCGGCTGCACGTCGGCAAGGAGGAGCGGGAGACCGGCCGCGCCCGCCTGCGCAAGTACGTGGTGACCGAGCACGAGACCGTCGACGTCCCCGTCGAGCGCGAGGAGGTCCGGGTCGAGCGCACTCCGCTCAGCGGCACCGAGGCCACCACCGGCACCATCGGTGAGGAGGACGTCGAGGTGACCCTCCACGAGGAGCGCCCCGTCGTCGCCAAGGAGACCGTGGGCGTCGAGAAGGTCGGGATCGAGAAGGAGACCGTCCGCGACACCGAGCGCGTCGACGCCGACGTCCGCAAGGAGCAGGTCGAGGTCGAGACCGACGCCGAGCGCGGCACCGGCCTCACCGACCGCGATCGCCGCGACCGCATCTGATCGCACCGATCGTCCCGGGCCCCCGTCACCGCGAGGTGACGGGGGCCCGTCGTCGTCGCGGTCGGTCAGGTCCCGGTCGCGGTCGGCACCGCACCGGACGGGTACCATCGATGCAGTGCGCGCCGCCCGCCGGTGCCGCTGCCGCGTGCCCCCCGTACGGGTGCGTGCCGTTGCCGACCGAAGGAGACCCCTCCCCATGACCACCGCGCCGGAGCACCAGCCCGAGTCCGCACCCCTCACGATCACCGTCGACGGCGAGCAGCGCACGGTGGGGACCGGCACCTCCGCCGCGGAGCTGTACCGCGAGGAGCGCTCCGTGGTGGTCGCCCGCGTCAACGGTGTGCTGCGGGACCTCGCCACCGAGCTCGCCGACGGCGACGCCGTGGAGCGGGTGCTGATCTCGGAGCCGGAGGGACTCGAGGTGCTGCGCCACTCCACGGCCCACGTGATGGCCCAGGCCGTGCAGCAGCTGCACGAGGACGCGAAGCTCGGCATCGGCCCGTACATCACCGACGGCTTCTACTTCGACTTCGACGTCGAGCAGGCGTTCACCCCCGAGGACCTCAAGGCCATCGAGAAGCGGATGCAGCGGATCGTCAACTCCACGCAGTCCTTCCGCCGCCGCGCCGTGAGCGAGCAGGAGGCCCGGGCCGAGATGGCGGACGAGCCGTACAAGCTCGAACTGATCGGCCTGTCCCAGGGCCCCGGCTCGGGCGGGGACGTGGACGCCGCCGCCGAGGGCGCGTCCGTGGAGGTCGGCGCCGGCGAGCTGACGATCTACGACAACGTGGACCGCAAGACCGGGGAGACGGTCTGGAAGGACCTGTGCCGCGGCCCGCACCTGCCGGACACCAAGCTGATCGGCAACGGCTACGCCCTCATGCGCTCGGCCGCCGCCTACTGGCGCGGCTCCGAGAAGAACAAGCAGCTGCAGCGCATCTACGGCACGGCGTGGCCGTCCAAGGAGGACCTGAAGGCCTACAAGGACCGCCTCGCCGAGGCCGAGCGGCGCGACCACCGCCGGCTCGGCGTGGAGATGGACCTGTTCTCCTTCCCGGACGAGCTGGGCTCCGGCCTGCCGGTGTTCCACCCGAAGGGCGGGATCATCCGCAAGACCATGGAGGACTACTCCCGCAGCCGCCACACCGAGGCCGGCTACGAGTTCGTCTACACCCCGCACATCACCAAGGGCCACCTCTACGAGGTCTCGGGGCACCTGGACTGGTACCGGGAGGGGATGTTCCCGGCCATGCACGTGGACGAGGAGCGCGACGCCGAGACCGGCCAGCTGACCAAGCAGGGGCAGGACTACTACCTCAAGCCCATGAACTGCCCCATGCACAACCTCATCTTCCGCTCGCGCGGCCGGTCCTACCGGGAGCTGCCCCTGCGGCTGTTCGAGTTCGGTCAGGTCTACCGCTACGAGAAGTCCGGCGTGGTGCACGGCCTGACCCGGGTGCGGGGCATGACCCAGGACGACGCCCACATCTACTGCACCCGTGAGCAGATGAAGGCGGAGCTGACCACCACCCTCACGTTCGTCCTCGACCTGCTCAAGGACTACGGGCTCGACGACTTCTACCTGGAGCTCTCCACCAAGGACCCGGAGAAGTTCGTGGGCTCGGACGAGCTGTGGGAGGAGGCCACGGCGACCCTGGCCGAGGTCGCGGCGGAGTCCGGGCTGACCCTGGTGCCGGACCCCGGGGGAGCGGCCTTCTACGGCCCGAAGATCTCGGTCCAGGCCAAGGACGCGATCGGGCGGACCTGGCAGATGTCCACCATCCAGCTGGACTTCAACCTCCCGGAGCGCTTCGACCTCGAGTACCAGGCCGCGGACGGCACACGGCAGCGCCCGGTGATGATCCACCGCGCGCTGTTCGGCTCCGTGGAGCGCTTCATGGGCGTGCTCGTGGAGCACTACGCCGGGGCGTTCCCGGCGTGGCTGGCCCCCGTCCAGGTGGTGGCGATCCCGGTGGCCGAGGCGTTCAACGACTACCTGCAGGGCGTGGTGGACACCCTCCGGGCCCGCGGGGTGCGCGTGGAGCTCGACGCCGGCTCGGACCGGTTCCCCAAGAAGATCCGCACCGCCTCCAAGGAGAAGGTGCCGTTCGTGCTCATCGCCGGCGGGGAGGACGCCGAGGCGAACGCCGTGTCCTTCCGGTTCCGCGACGGCTCCCAGGACAACGGCGTCCCGGTCGGCGAGGCCGTCGAACGGATCGTGGCGCACGTCCAGCGCCGGGTGAACGAGGAGCCGACGGCCGCCCTGCCCGAGGACCCCCACGCCGCCGCGGAGACGGCCGGGGTCGGGCAGTGACCGGCCGGGCGCCCGAGGGCGGGCCTCCGCACCACTGGATCCGCCAGGACGAGTTCGAGATCCCGGGGGTGCCCGACAGCTTCCAGCGGCTGTGGACCCCGCACCGGCTCGCCTACGTGCGCGGGGAGGACCCGTCCGTGCGGGAGGACCCCGGGTGCCCGTTCTGCCACGGCCCGGACCGCGCGGACGAGGAGTCCCTCATCGTCCACCGCGGCGAGCACTGCTTCGTGATCCTCAACCTCTTCCCGTACAACCCCGGGCACCTCATGGTCTGCCCGTACCGGCACGTGGCCGACCTGACGGAGCTGGGGGAGGAGGAGCTGCGCGAGCTCACGGACCTGACCCGCACCGCCGTGTCGACGATCCGGCGGGTGGCCTCCCCGCACGCCTTCAACGTGGGGATCAACCTGGGGGCCGCGGCGGGCGGGTCGCTCTCCGGGCACCTGCACCAGCACGTGGTGCCGCGCTGGAACGGGGACGCGAACTTCATGCCCGTGCTCGCGGGGACCAAGGCGATCATGCAGACCCTCGGGGACACCCGTCAGGACATCGCCGACGCCTGGCCGGAGGCCTGACCCCGGAGCGGGCCACGGCCCCGCCGGGTGCCCGGCCCGCTCCGGGCACCCGGCGGGGCCGTGGCGCTCGGCCGCGGGCTGCTCAGGCCCGGTCCCCCCGGTCCGGGCCCCCGGCCTCCGGGGCCGGGGCGCCCCGCCGCCGGTGCACGAACTCCTCGCGGGGCAGCAGCCCGCGCCGCTGCAGCAGGGCGCCGAGGTGCGGGCGCCGGCCCAGCAGCGCCTCCACCGCCTCGAGGGGCGCCGTCTCGTTGCCGCGGGAGAGCACCTCCTCCGCGAAGCGGCGGCCGTTCTCCCGGGTGAGCCCGCCGTGGGCGGTGAACCACCGGGCGGTGTCCGCGTCGAGGATCTCGGACCAGATGTAGGCGTAGTACCCGGCGGAGTAGCCACCGGCGAAGATGTGCTTGAAGTACCCGGTCCGGTAGCGCGGGGCGATGCCGGGCACGTCGATCCCGGCCCGCTCCAGGGCCTCCTGCTCCACGCTGCGCGGGTCGGGCAGCCGGGACGGGTCCTCGATCCCGTGCCAGGCGAGGTCCAGCCAGGTCGAGGCCAGGTACTCCACGGTCCGGAAGCCCTGCCCGTGCGCGGCGGCCTGCCGGAGGGCGGCCAGGGTGGCCTCCGGGACCGGCTCCCCGGTGCGGTGGTGCCGGGCGTAGTGCGGGGCGACGTCCGGGTGCAGCACCCACATCTCGTGGACCTGCGAGGGGTACTCGACGAAGTCGCGGGGCACCTTCGTGCCGGAGAACGAGGGCAGGTGCACGTCCGAGAGCAGCCCGTGCAGGGCGTGGCCGAACTCGTGGAAGACCGTGACCACCTCGTCCAGGGTCAGCAGCTTCGGGCGACCGGCGGGCGGGCGGGTGAAGTTCGCGTTGTTCACGACGACGGGCCGCTGCCCGGTGAGCCGGTTCTGGTGCACGAGCGAGCCCATCCAGGCCCCGCCCTGCTTGGTGGGCCGGGTGAACCAGTCGCCCAGGAACAGGCCCACCTCCTCCCCGTGCTCGTCGGTGACCTCCCACACCCGCACCTGCGGCAGGTAGCCGGGCAGATCGGGGCGCTCGGTGAAGACCAGCCCGTAGAGCTCACGGGCGGTGCGGAAGATCCCGTGCTCGAGCACCGACTCCAGCTCGAAGTACTCCCGCAGCGCGGAGGCGTCCACGTGATAGCGCTCCCGGCGCAGCCGCTCGGCCCAGAACGGCCAGTCCCACGCCTCGATCGGGTGGCCCGCGAGCCGCTCCAGCTCGGCGCGCTCCTCGAGCGCGTTGCGCACCGCGGGCCCGGTGATCCGCTCGAGCATCTCCTGCACCGCCTCGGGGGAGGGAGCCGTGCTGCCCGCCATGACGTGGTCGCCGTGGCTGCGGTAGCCCAGCAGCCGCGCCTGCTCCGCGCGCAGCCGGGCGATCCGCGCGGCCAGGGGGCGCAGGTCCGTGCGGCTCTGCGAGCCCTCGCCGTCGAGCCCGCCGGTGCCCCGGTGGACGGCGGCCAGGTGGATCCGCCGGCGCAGCGCACGGTCCGTGAGCACCGACAGCACCGGCTGGACGGTGAACAGCGCGGGCGTGAGCAGGTAGCGTCCCCGGTGGCCGTTCTCGGCGGCCGCGGAGGCGGCGGCCTCG
Organism: Kocuria oceani; assembly: GCF_029524215.1. NCBI lineage: Bacteria > Bacillati > Actinomycetota > Actinomycetes > Micrococcales > Micrococcaceae > Kocuria > Kocuria oceani. Next base: position 138,492 of record NZ_JARAMH010000007.1, read on the forward strand.
ATGTCCGCGGGGTCCATGCCGTCCAGCGCTTTCGGGTCGTCCACCACGACGGCGGAGGCGTTGACCTCCCGGAGCAGGTCGTTGCCGTAGCGGATGCTCAGCGCGGAGAGCTCGTCGTTGACCTCCCGCAGCCGCTGCTGGTCGTCCAGACCCAGCTCCGCCCCGGAGGTCTGGAACCAGGAGACGTACTCGTCCAGCGCCCGCAGCTGCCAGGGCTGCAGGTCCGTGCGGTCCACCCGCCGGACCCGGGCGTAGAGCTCCTTGTTGAGCGTGAAGTCCGCCTTGTGCTCGGCCAGCCGCGGCGCGAGCTCCTGGTAGATCCGCTGGACGCCGGCGGTGTTGTGCGCGGCGGTGAGGGTGAAGAAGACCGATTCGACCCGGTCCAGGGCCAGCCCTCCGCGCTCGAGGGCCTCGACGGTGTTCGCGAACGTGGGCGGCGCGGGGTCGGCCACGACCGCCCGCACGCACTCCAGGTCCTGGGCCATCGCCGCCTCGAAGGCCGGCAGGAAGTGCTCCTCCCGGATGCTCCGGAAGTCCGGCAGCTCGTAGGGCAGCTCGCTGGGGCGCAGGAGGGGGTTGTCCAAGGCTCAGTCCCTGTCGGACTCGATGGGTGGGCACGTTCGCTGGAACACCCTACCGGGGCGGCGCCGTCCCCGGTCAGTCCGGGAGCGCGCCCGGGTCCCGGGGGGCGCCGGGCAGGTCCACGGAGTACGGGGCCCGCGGCGCCCCCGGCCGCAGCAGCCCGTTGGCCACGTGGGCCAGGAGGTCGCGCTGGAAGGGCGGCAGCCCCAGGCACTCGTGCAGGTAGGCGTCGACCTCGACCGTGCCGGCGTCGCCGCCGAGGCTGAAGTAGTCCATCCACAGCCGGCCCAGACCGATCCCGGCGTCCTCCACGGCCAGGCGCAGCAGGCGGGCCTGCTGCGCGGCGCCGTCGTCGTCCACGGGCGCACCCATCAGAGCTGGGGGTCCGGGGCGCGCTCGAGCACCCGGGAGGCGACCCGGGTCAGGGGCAGGCCCAGGGCCCTGGAGGCGTGCAGCAGGGTGGCGCGGGCGCCCTGCGCGTCCGTGCCGTGGCGCTCCATCAGCATCCCGGTGGCGAGGTCGACGGCCCGGCGGTCGGCCAGGGCGGCCCGGAGCGAGGCGCTGAGCCGGTTCGGCGCGTCCGGCGCCAGGGCCGAGCCCAGCAGCACGGCCGCGGCCTCGGCCAGCAGGCCCAGCACCTGCTCCTCCCGGGCGGAGAAGACGTGCGGGGCGGCGGCGTAGACCTTCATCGCCCCCAGGGCGTGCTCCTGCCGCACCAGCGGCACGCTGAGCACCGAGCGGATCCCCGCCCCGGCGGCGGCCGCGGACCAGGCCGGCCAGCGCCGGTCCTCGGTGGTGTCCTCGACCCGCTGGGCCGCCCCGGTGGCCCAGGCGCTGAGGCAGGGCCCCTCCCCGAGCTCGTACTGCAGGGCGTCGGCCGCGTCCACGGACCCGCCGGTGGAGCCGGTCGTCCTCCGCCGGCCGGCCTCGTCCAGGAGCGAGACCCCCGCTCCCGTCGCCTCGTCGACGAGCACGCACGCCGCCTCCGCGAGCCGCCGCGCCGCCCCGGCGGCGCCGTCCTCGCTCAGGAGCATGCCGCTCAGCCGGGCGAAGACCATGCTCAGCTCGACCATGGGACTGTCGGTCTCCACCCGTTCCCTCCGTCCACTGGCTCTGTTCGCAGGCTCTGTTCGCAGGCTCCGACCGAGGCCCCGGGGAACCCCCGCGGCCACCGGCTCCGGTCTAGGTGCATCCAGCGTACGCGCACGTCCCACCGGGCGCACCCGATCGCCCGCCGGTGCCCGCCGCCGCCTGCTCGACACCGGACGAGGAGCCCTCGGGCCGCGACGGAGTTCGGAGTGGCGGCCGGACGGGCTCGGCGGCCGGGACCGGCTCACGACCCCGCAGGGCGCCGCGACGAGCCGCCGCGCCACGGGCGGGCCGCCCGCACGCCCTAGGATGGAGCGCATGTCCCGACCCCACGTGCGCCTGCTCGGCCAAGGCATCCGGTACCTGACGACCCTGCGCGGAGGAGGCTCCGCCTTCCCCGGCCTCGTGATGGAGAAGCTGCACCCCGGGTTCGTGGCCGAGCAGCTCGGGCGGCTGCCGCACGGGGTCGTGGTCGTCAGCGGCACCAACGGCAAGACCACCACCACCAAGATGGCCGTCCAGCTGCTGCGCTCGCAGGGGTACAAGGTCTTCACGAACCGCACCGGCTCCAACTTCGTGCGGGGCGTGGCGGCGGCGCTGCTGGGGGAGATGAGCCTCACCGGCCGGCTCGACGCCGACATCGCCGTGCTCGAGCTCGACGAGGCCCACGCGGTGCACTTCGTCAAGCAGGTCCGGCCCCGCCACGCCCTGCTGCTCAACGTCATGCGCGACCAGCTCGACCGCTTCGGGGAGATCGACACGACCCGCCGGATGCTCGCCCAGATCGCCGCGGCCACCACGGGCACCGTGGTGCTCAACCGCGAGGACCCCCGGATCGTGTCGCTGGCCGAGCACGTCCCGGACGGCACCGACGTGCGCTGGTTCGGCCTCGCGCCGGAGCTGCGCCGGATGTTCCCCTCCGACGACGACATGCGCTCCGCCGGCGGGCCCGAGGCCGAGGAGGACCACGAGCGCGAGCTCGCCCCGCGCCCGGCCGCCGAGGTGGAGCTGACCTCCTTCGCGGCGAACCGGGTGCAGCTCACGGTGGGCGGCGATGACGTCGAGGCCACCGTGGAGCTCTACGGCGTCTACAACATCTACAACGCGGCCGCGGCCCTGGCGCTCGTGCTCGCCGTCGCCGGACCGGAGGCCGACCGCTCCGCACTGGTGGACGAGCTCTCCCGCGTCACCCCGGCGTTCGGGCGCGGCGAGACCATCCACGTCGACGGCCGGCCGCTCCAGCTGCTGCTCGTGAAGAACCCCTCCGGGTTCCGCCTGTCCCTGGCCTCGGCCCGCCCCGGCGACTACGCCACCATGGTCACGATCAACGACGAGTACGCCGACGGCCGGGACGTGTCCTGGCTGTGGGACGTCGACTTCCACTCCCTGCGCGAGGCCGGGGTGGACGTCGTCGGCGGCACCCGCGCCTGGGACATGGCGCTGCGCCTGGACTACGACGAGGTCCCCGTGCACGACGTCGTCCCCGACCTCGGCGACGCGCTGCGGCGCTTCGTGGCCGCCGCCGGCGACCGGCCCATGCGCGTCTTCTGCACCTACACGTCCATGCTCGAGCTGCGCCGGGAGCTGTCCCGCGTGGCCGAGGTCGCCGAGATCTGAGCGGAGCCCCCATGACCGACCGCACCGTCCACCTCGTCCAGCTCTACCCCCGGGACATGAACATCTACGGCGACTGGGGCAACACCCTGACGCTCAAGCGCCGGCTGGAGAAGTACGGCTACGCCGTGCGGCTGTCCGACCACGACCCCGGGGACCCCTTCCCCGCCGACGCCGACCTGCTCGTGGGCGGCGGCGGGCAGGACTCCGGGCAGTTCCGCGTCCAGGAGGACCTGCAGCGGATCGCCCCGGAGCTGCGCGCGATGGCCGCCGACGGCGTCCCGATGCTGGCGATCTGCGGGCTCTACCAGCTCTTCGGCCACGAGTTCCGCACCGGCGCCGGGGAGACCCTGCCCGGGATCGGGATCCTGGACCTCACCACGGTGGGCGGGCCGACGCGCCTGATCGGCAACATCGTCCTGGAGTCCCCGGAGTTCGGCACCGTGGTCGGCTACGAGAACCACTCGGGGATCACCCGGCTGGGCCCCGGACAGGCCCCGCTCGGCACGGTGCGCAAGGGTGCCGGCAACAACGGCGAGGACGGCACCGAGGGCGCGCGCGTGCACCACGTGGTGGCCTCCTACCTGCACGGGTCGATGCTGCCGAAGAACCCCGCCGTGGCCGACCACCTCATCCGGGCCGCGGTGGAGCGCCGGTTCGGGAGCTTCGACGCCGAGCCGCTGGACGACACGCTCGCCGAGCGCGCCCGGGCGGTCGCCGTGGCCCGTCCCCGCTGATCCGTCCGCCCGGCACGGTCCGCACCGTCCGGGCGGACCGTTCGCGCCGGCCCGTTACGGCAGGTCGGTCACGGCAAGCCCGTTTCCGCAGACCGGTTTCCGCAGGCCGCCGGGAGCGGACGGCGCCGCACCCGGTAGGATGGAGCAGGACTTTTCCGGTCCGTCCGGCCCGCCGCCCGGACGGACCGCTCCGGGACGGCAACCGGCGGCTTCCGAGACCCCGAGCACGACGTCCCGTCACGACTTCCGAGGAGGAATGCATGTCAGGTCACTCCAAGTGGGCCACGACCAAGCACAAGAAGGCCGCGATCGACGCCAAGCGCGCCAAGGCCTTCGCCAAGTACATCAAGGGCATCGAGGTGGCCGCGCGCATGGGGGGGGCCGACACCGCGGGCAACCCGGCCCTGGACCTCGCCGTGTCCAAGGCCAAGAAGAACTCGGTGCCGGTGGCGAACATCGACCGGGCGATCAAGCGCGGCGCCGGGCTGACCGGCGAGGTCGTCGACTACACCGAGATCCTCTACGAGGCCCGCGGCCCGCAGGGCACGGCCCTGTACATCGAGTGCCTCACGGACAACAAGAACCGCGCCGCCTCCGAGGTGCGCGTGGCGGTGACCCGCAACGGCGGCACGATGGCCGACTCCGGGTCCGTGGCCTTCCTCTTCGAGCGCAAGGGCGTCGTGGAGGTCACCCGCGCCGACGGGCTCACGGAGGACGACGTCCTCATGGCCGTCCTGGACGCGGGCGCCGACGAGGTCGTGGAGCAGGAGGAGGTCTTCGAGGTCGTCTCCGAGGCCACCGACCTGCCCGCGATCCGCGCCGCCCTCGACGAGGCCGGGCTCGAGTACAACAACGACGACCCGCAGTTCCGTCCGAGCATGCTCGTCGAGCTGGACGCCGAGGGCGCCCGGAAGTTCCTGCGCCTGGTGGAGGCCGTCGAGGAGCTCGACGACGTGCAGAACGTCTACTCCAACGCGGACATCCCCGCCGAGGTCCTCGCCCAGCTCGACGCCGAGGACTGACCACGGCCACGCAGCGGATCCTCGGGGTGGACCCCGGACTGACGCGGTGCGGGTTCGGCCTGATCGAGATGGCCGGCAACCGCACCGCGTCCCTGGTGGACGTCGGCGTGGCCGGCACGGACGCCGCCGACCCGCTCGACGTGCGTGTGCTGCGGATCTGGGAGGCCGCCGAACGGTGGATCGAGCGCTACCGTCCCGACGCCCTGGCCCTGGAGCGGGTGTTCGCCCAGACCAGCGTGAACACGGTGATCGGCACCGCCCACGCCTCGGGGGCCGTCATCGCCTCGGCGGCCCGCCACGGGGTGCCGGTGGCCTGGCACACCCCGTCCGAGGTCAAGGCCGCCGTCACCGGCGAGGGGAGGGCCGACAAGGCCTCGGTGGCCCGCATGGTGGTGCGGATCCTGCGGCTCGAGGAGACGCCCCGGCCCGCCGACGCCGCCGACGCCCTGGCCATCGCCATCTGCCACGGCTGGCGCGGTGGCGGCACGGGCGTGGACGCGACGGCCCGGACCGAGACGCACCAGGGGGCCCGTCCCCTCGCCGCCGCGCGCTCCGGGATGACCCCCGCCCAGCGCGCCTGGGCCGAGGCGGAGGCGCGGGCCCGCCGGGGCGGGCGCGGCTGAGTCGGCGGCCCCTGCTAGAGTGGCGGCGAGTCGTCATTCGTAGATTTGTTCGAGCAACCGTTCCCGGTCCCGCCGGGGCACGGGAAGGAGGCGCGCGGTGATCGCGTCCATCACGGGACAGGTCGAGCACGTCGGCCTCACCACCGCCGTCGTGGCGGTGAGCGGCTTCGGCGTCCAGGTCCAGGCGACCCCCGAGACGCTGTCCGGGCTGCGGATCGGGGGAGAGGTCCGGCTCGACACGGCGTACGTGGCGCGCAAGGACGAGTCCCCGCTGCTCTTCGGCTTCCGCAGCCCCGCCGAGCGCGAGGTCTTCGAGATCATGCTCGGGGTCAGCGGCGTCGGCCCCCGCACCGCCCTGGCGGTGCTCTCCGTGCTCGGCCCGGACGACGTCCACCGTGCCATCGCCCAGGGGGACGCCAAGGCGTTCACGGCCGTGCCCGGCATCGGCCCCAAGGGCGCCCGCCGGATCGTGCTGGAGCTGGCCGACAAGCTGATCGTCCCCGACCGCCCCGCCCCGGCCGCCGCCGCGCCCGTGGAGCCCTGGCGGGAGCAGGTGCTGGAGGCCCTCGTGGGGCTGGGCTGGAACGAGAAGGACGCCGCCCGCGGCGTCGCCGACGCCCTCGCCGGCCGCGAGGAGCTGATCGCGTCCGGGGACGTGCCCGCCATCCTGCGCACCGTGCTCGCGTGGCTCGGCGCCGCCAAGGCCGGCGCCCGCGCCGGCGCGGAGCGGGGGGCCTGAGCATGGCCCGCGAGGACGGCGCCGCCGTGAACGCCCGCGACCGGCTCGTCTCCCCGGTCGACGAGCCCGACGAGAAGCAGCTCGAGTCGGCCCTGCGCCCGGCCAACCTGGACGAGTTCGTGGGGCAGAAGCGGGTGCGCCAGCAGCTGTCCCTGGTGCTGGAGGCCTCCCGGCTGCGGGGCCGCTCCGCCGACCACGTCCTGCTCTCGGGCCCGCCCGGGCTGGGCAAGACGACCCTCGCGATGATCATCGCCGAGGAGATGGGCGCGCCCCTGCGGATCTCCTCCGGCCCGGCCATCCAGCACGCCGGCGACCTCGCGGCGATCCTGTCCTCCCTCACCGAGGGGGAGGTGCTGTTCCTCGACGAGATCCACCGCATGTCCCGGCCCGCCGAGGAGATGCTGTACATGGCCATGGAGGACTTCCGGGTGGACATCGTGGTCGGCAAGGGCGCCGGCGCCACCTCCATCCCGCTGGACCTGCCGCCCTTCACCCTGGTGGGCGCCACCACGCGGGCGGGCCTGCTGCCCGGCCCCCTGCGCGACCGCTTCGGCTTCACCGGCCACCTGGAGTTCTACTCCGTGGAGGAGCTCGAGCTCGTGCTGCGGCGCTCGGCCGGGCTGATGGACCTGGCGATGACCGCCGAGGGCTTCGCCGAGGTGGCATCCCGGTCCCGGGGCACCCCCCGCATCGCCAACCGGCTGCTGCGCCGGGTGCGGGACTGGGCGCTCGTGCACGGCATCGACCGGATCGACGCCCGCACCTCCTCCGCGGCCCTGGACATGTACGAGGTGGACGCCCGCGGCCTCGACCGCCTGGACCGGTCGGTGCTCGAGGCGCTCGTGACGAAGTTCGGCGGGGGGCCGGTGGGCCTGTCCACGCTGGCGATCGCGGTGGGGGAGGAGACCGAGACGGTCGAGACCGTCGCCGAGCCCTACCTGGTCCGCGAGGGCCTGCTCGGGCGCACGCCCCGGGGACGGATCGCCATGGCGGCGGCCTGGGACCACCTGGGCCTGGCCGTCCCGGAGCACGCGGCGTTCCAGGACCCCGGGCTGCGGGCCGCCTTCGGCGCAGCGGCGAGCCCGTCCGCGGGCGAGGACGCCCCGCCCCTGTTCGAGGACTGACCGGCGGCCGCCGCGCGGATCCGCCGGTGGATGTCCAGGACGCTCCGGGCTCCATCACCTACCATGGGACGGACACCCACCACCGATCGAACGGAAGTCCGTGAGCTCGCTCCTCCTCACCCAGTCCCTCTCCGCCCAGGCCGCCCAGCCCACCGGAGGCGGCACCTCCTGGCTGCTGCCGTTCATGCTCGTGGCCCTGGTGCTGCTGGTCTGGCTGCCCATGCGCCGGCAGAAGAAGGCGATGGCCCAGGTCAAGGAGAAGCAGGCGGCCATGGCCCCGGGCACCGAGGTCATGACGAACTACGGCCTCTACGGCACCGTGCGCTCGATCGACCGGGACGCGAACAAGGTCGTCCTGGAGATCGCCCCGGGCACCGAGGTGACCGTGCACCTGCAGACCGTCACCACCGTCGTCGAGGAGGCGGCCCCCGCCGCCGGCACCGCGGCGGCGGCCGAGCCGGAGGTGCGCGACACCGACGGCACCGGCTCCAGCCCGGTCGACCCGCTGGACGACGACTCCCGGCGCGATCCCGGACCGCGCAACGACTGATCCCCCCTTCGGGGCGACGGGCCGACCGCTGGTCGGCCCGTTCCCATGAGCAGGCCCGGCACGACCGGGCCGTGGTGCGTAAGGAAGACCATGGCACTGACCACACGCAAGACCTCCGGTGCTCCCCCCGCCCCCGGGCGGGGCGGGGGGAGCACCGCGCCGGCGCGCTCCGGCGTGCGGGCCGCCCTCTCGGGCGCCCGCCGCTCCCTGATCGGGCTGCTCGTGCTGCTGGCGCTGCTGGGCGGGCTGCTCGCCTGGGGCGCGGGCACCGACCGCACCGGGTGGGGGCCCAAGCTCGCCCTCGACCTCGAGGGCGGCACCCAGATGATCCTCTCCCCGTCCCTGCAGGGCGAGGAGGCCGGCCAGGAGGTCACCCCCGAGCAGCTGGACCAGGCCGTGGAGATCATCCGCCAGCGCGTGGACGGCTCCGGCGTGGCCGAGGCCGAGATCGCCACCCAGTCCGGCAGCACCATCGTGGTCTCCATGCCCGGGGTGCCCTCGGCCGAGACCCGTGAGCTGATCCAGACCTCGGCGCAGATGAACTTCCGTCCCGTGCTCACCACCGCGGCCGCCGAGCCCGTGCCCGAGGACCAGCGCGTGCCCGAGGACGAGCTGCCCGAGCCCGCCGCGGAGCCCGCCGACTCCTCCGACCCCAACTGGATCACCCCGGAGCTGTACCGGCAGTTCGAGGAGGCGGACTGCACCGCACCGCAGTCCCCCGAGGAGCGCGAGGCCCAGGACGCCGACGCGCCCGTGGTCGCCTGCGAGCCCGAGACCGGGACCAAGTACCTCCTGGGCCCGGTGGAGATCCAGGGCACCGGGATCGAGGACGCCTCCTACGGGACCGCGCAGAACTCCCAGGGGGTGTCCCTGAACCAGTTCGCCGTGAACCTGCAGTTCGGCCCGGACGCCACGGAGCGCTTCCGGCAGCTCTCGGAGCGCCTCTACGGCATCGGCCAGTCCACCCCCGAGGACCCCCGCGGCCAGTTCGCCATCCTGCTGGACGGCCAGGTGGTCTCCGCCCCGCAGATGAACGCGGTGATCTCGGACGGGCAGGCGCAGATCACGGGCAGCTTCACCGAGGAGCAGGCCCGCTTCCTCGCCGAGCAGCTGAAGTACGGGGCGCTGCCGATGAGCTTCCAGATCCAGTCCGAGCAGCAGATCTCCGCCACCCTGGGCGCCGACCAGCTGCGGATGGGCATCGTCGCCGGGATCATCGGCCTGGTGCTGGTGTGCGTGTACTCCCTCTTCCAGTACCGGCTGCTGGGGCTCGTGACCATCAGCTCGCTCGTGGTCGCGGGCGTGCTCACCTGGCTGGCCATCACCCTGCTGGGCTGGTCGGCGAACTACCGGCTCTCCCTGGCCGGTGTCGCGGGCCTGATCGTGGCGATCGGCCAGACCGCCGACTCCTTCATCGTCTACTTCGAGCGCATCCGCGACGAGATCCGCAGCGGCCGCTCCATCCCCGCGGCGGTCGACCACGGCTGGCGGCGGGCCCGGCAGACCGTGCTCGCGTCGAAGGCCGTGAACCTGCTGGCCGCCGTCGTGCTGTACCTCGTGGCGGTGGGCAACGTGCGCGGCTTCGCGTTCACCCTCGGGCTGACCGCGATCGCGGACCTGCTCGTGGTCTTCCTGTTCACCCACCCCGTGATGGTGCTGCTCGCGCGCACCCGCTACTTCGGCGGCGGCGGCAGGCACTCCGGGCTGAACCCGGAGGCCCTGGACGCGGTGCCCCTGTACCGCGGCGCCGGGCGGCTGCGGGAGCCGGGGACCGGTGACGGGCTGACCATCGCCGAACGGCGCCGCCGCGCGGCGGAGGGGGTCTCGCCGGACCGGCCCGGCGAGCCCGCACCGCAGGACGCCCCGGTCGGCGCGTCGTCGTCGTCGGCCCGCACCCCCGAGGAGAACGCCTGATGTCCCGGTTCGCTGATTTCGGCAACGCCCTGCACAGCGGGCGCACCTCCTACCCCTTCGTGGGGCGGGCGAAGCTGTGGCTGACGATCGCCGCCGCCCTGGTGGGGCTGTCCCTGCTGGTGCCCGTGGTCAAGGGCGGGTTCAACCTCGGCATCGACTTCACCGGCGGCTCCGAGTTCACCGTCTCCGCGGTGGCCGACCCCCAGGTGGAGACCGGCCGCGAGGCCGTCGCGGAGTCCTCGGACGCCGCGGAGGTCGAGGTCACCAACATCGCCCCCGGCACGATCCGGGTGCAGACCGAGCAGCTCGACGACGACGAGACCCTCGCGGTCAAGGACGCCCTGGTCGAGGCCTACGGCGTGAGCGAGGACGAGGTGACCTCCACGTTCGTCGGGCCCACGTGGGGCGCCGGCGTGACCCGGCAGGCGCTGCAGGGGCTCGTGGCGTTCGTGGTGCTGGCGACCGTGCTGATGGCCCTGTACTTCCGCACCTGGAAGATGTCCGTCTCGGCGATCGCGGGCATGATCGCGTCCGTCGCGATCACCGCCGGGGTCTACTCCCTCGTGGGCTTCGAGGTCACGCCCTCCGCGGTGATCGGCTTCCTCACGGTGCTCAGCTACTCCCTCTACGACTCCGTGGTGGTCTTCGACAAGGTCCGGGAGAACACCGAGGGCCTGCTCGACGGCACGGCCCCGCCCGAACGGGCCGGGCGGCGGTTCTCCGACCAGGTGAACCTCGCCGTGAACCAGACCCTGGTGCGCTCGATCAACACCTCCGTGGTGGGCATCCTGCCCGTGGGCTCGATCCTGTTCATCGGCTGGCTCGTGCTCGGCGCGGGCACCCTCAAGGACCTGTCGCTGTCGCTGTTCGTCGGCATCATCGTGGGCACCGTCGCGACCCTATTCGTGGCCTCGCCGATGTACGCCCTGCTGCGCTCCCGGGACGCGGACGTGCGCGAGCAGGAGGCCCGGGCGGGCGCCCCGGCCGAACGTGCCGCCCAGGAGGTCCCGGCGCACTAGACTGGGGTCCACCGCAGGGCGGACCGCGCAGCCGCGACCCGCCGCACAGCAGCACACGTCAGCTCGACGACCGGGGCGGCGGCCGCACGGCCGCCGCCCCGGTCGCATCGATGGGAAGGGAGCTACGGCCATGAGCTCGTCCGACGACGGGGGCGTCCCCGCCGGTCAGGGCACCGCCCCGACACCGCCGCGCCGTTCGGACATGGCCGGCACGCACTACGTCGTGCCCGCCTCCCGGCCGCTGCAGGGCCGGGCCGTGTTCCCGGGCCGCAGCGACCGCACCCGCTCGAGCCTGTCCTACCTCTCCGGCCGACCGATGGACCACTCGCCGATCCTGGAGCCGCTGCTGCACACCGTGCGCGCCACCCACCCGGAGGAGGACATCGAGGTCCTGGCGCGCGCGTTCAAGGTCGCGGAGAAGTGCCACGAGGGGCAGAAGCGCAAGAGCGGGGACCCCTACATCACCCACCCCGTGGCCGTGACCACGATCCTCGCCGAGCTGGGCATGACGGGGGCCACCCTGGTCGCCGCGCTGCTGCACGACACGGTCGAGGACACCGACTACACGCTCGAGCAGCTGCGCGCGGAGTTCGGGGACGAGGTGGCCGCGCTCGTCGACGGCGTGACGAAGCTGGACAAGGTCCAGTACGGGGACGCCGCGCAGGCCGAGACGGTGCGCAAGATGATCGTGGCGATGGCCAAGGACATCCGCGTGCTCGTCATCAAGCTCGCCGACCGGCTGCACAACGCCCGCACGTGGCGTTTCGTCTCCCAGTCCTCCTCCTCGAAGAAGGCGCGGGAGACCCTGGAGATCTTCGCCCCGCTGGCGCACCGGCTGGGCATGAACACCATCAAGTGGGAGCTCGAGGACCTGGCCTTCGCGGCGCTCTACCCCAAGGTCTACGAGGAGATCGTGCGGATGGTGGGGGAGCGCCAGCCCCAGCGCGAGCGCTCCCTGGCCAAGATCCGGGAGCGGATCGCCCTGGACCTCTCCGAGGCGGGGATCGAGGCGACCATCACGGGCCGGCCCAAGCACTACTACTCGATCTACCAGAAGATGATCGTGCGCGGGAAGGACTTCGACGAGATCCAGGACCTGCAGGCGGTCCGGGTGCTCGTGAACACGGTGCGGGAGTGCTACGCGGCGCTGGGCGCCCTGCACGCGCGGTGGCGGCCGCTGCCGGGGCGGTTCAAGGACTACATCGCCATGCCGAAGTTCAACATGTACCAGTCCCTGCACACCACGGTGATCGGCCCGGACGGGCGGCCGGTGGAGATCCAGATCCGCACCCACGAGATGCACCGGCGCGCGGAGTACGGCGTGGCCGCGCACTGGAAGTACAAGGACCAGGCCAACCAGGCGAACTCCGCCACGCCCAAGGCGCAGGAGGGGGACCTCGCGTGGCTGAGCTCCCTGGTCTCCTGGCAGGAGGAGACGCAGGACTCCTCCGAGTTCCTCGACTCGCTGCGCTACCAGATCAACACCTCCGAGGTGTACGTCTTCACGCCCAAGGGCGAGGTCATGGCCCTGCCGGCGGGCTCCACGCCGGTGGACTTCGCGTACGCGGTGCACACCGAGGTGGGCCACAAGACCATCGGCGCCCGGGTCAACGGCAAGCTCGTGCCGCTGTCCTCGGAGCTGCAGCACGGGGACTGGGTGGAGGTGCTCACCTCCAAGTCCGAGCACGCCGGGCCCTCCCAGGACTGGCTGAAGTTCGTGAAGTCCCCGCGGGCCCGCAACAAGATCCGGCAGTGGTTCTCCAAGGAGCGCCGCGAGGAGGCCATCGAGAAGGGCAAGGACGCCCTCACCCGCGCCCTGCGCAAGCACCACCTGCCGCTGCAGCGCACCCTCACCCAGGAGTCCCTGCTGGCGGTGGCCCAGGACTTCCACCGCACCGACATCAGCTCGCTCTACGAGGCGATCGGCTCCGACGTGGTCAGCGCCCAGGACGTGGTGGAGAAGATCGTCGGCAACCTGGGCGGGGCCGACGGCGCGGAGGAGGACTTCGCGGAGACGACCATCGCCACCCAGCCGGTGCGCCCGCGCGTGTCCGACTCCGGGGTCGTGGTCAAGGGCGCCACGGACGTCTACGTCAAGCTCGCCCGCTGCTGCACCCCGGTGCCGCCGGACGAGATCATGGGCTTCGTCACCCGGGGCGCCGGCATCTCGGTGCACCGCAAGGACTGCGTCAACATGCTGGCGCTGACCTCCACCGAGCGGGTGGTCGAGGTGGAGTGGGCCCCGACGCAGTCCAGCGTGTTCCTGGTGGAGATCCAGGTGGAGGCCCTCGACCGGAAGTCCCTGCTCTCGGACGTCACCCGGGTGCTCTCGGAGAACCACGTCAACATCCTCGCCGCCTCGGTGCACACCTCCAAGGCCCGGCTGGCCATCTCCCGGTTCGCCTTCGAGATGGGCGACCCGCGCTACCTGGACCACGTGCTCAACCAGGTCCGCCGGATCGACGGGGTCTACGACGTCTACCGCACCTCCGGCAACCGGCCCATCTCGGAGCCGTCCTCCCGCTGACCCGGCGGCCGGGCGCCCGCGGCGCCGGGTCACGGCACGGGCCGGCCGATCTCCCGGGCGGCGCGGCGCACCCGCAGCAGCGCCGCCTGCCGTCCGGGCATGCGCTCGAAGCTCTCGAGCGCGGCCTGCACCAGCGGCGGCGGGCAGTGCAGGTGCGGTGCGTGCATCAGCCGCTCCAGGGCCGCCAGCCCCTCATGCTCGGGAACGTGCAGGGCGAGGTCCACGGCCGTGCGCAGCGGTGTGGTGACCCGCACGGGGCCGGAGTCGTGCACGTCGTAGCCCCCCAGGGTGACCTGGTGCAGCGCCATCCCGTCCGGCACCGGGGACATCGTGGTGCGCCGCAGCTTGTCCAGCAGCACCGGGAGCACGGTGGGGCGCGGGGCGCAGTCGTAGAACCACGCGGCCGAGAGCCGCCCGAGCACCCCGCGGCCCAGCAGGTGCGGGGGCAGCTGCGCCTCGAGGGCCGCGAGCTTCACCGCCCGTGTCACCGGGCGCCCGCGCAGCACGTGGGCCTCCAGCACCACGGGCACGAGCACCCCGTCGGCGACGAGGGCGGAGAGCTCGGCGCGGGAGAAGGGCCGGTCCGGCAGCAGCAGCGTGTCCGGGGTCCAGGGCGGGTCGTGCATGGGGCCAGCATCGTCCACGGGCCGGGCACGGGGAAGGCCCCGGGCCGGTGCTGTGGACAGCACGGGCCCGGGGCCTCCCGGGCGCCGCCGACGACCGGCGCGGGCCGTTGCGGCCCGGCCGATCCGGGTGGTTCGGCAGTAGCGGTTCGGCGGTACCGGTCAAGCGTCGGCGGGACGGCGCCGGTGGTGTCAGCGCAGGTCGGCCGAGGAGCGGCGCAGGGTCTCCAGCCACTGCCGGCTGGTGGCGAGCTCGCCCTCCAGCTTGGCCGCGCGCCGGGTGTCCCCGGTGGCCTGCGCCTTGGCCAGGGCGGCCTCCTGGTCCTCGATCTTCGTCTCGAGCTGGCTGAGCATCGAGTTGGAGCGGGCCTTCGTCTCGGGGTTGGAGCGCTGCCACTTCTCGTCCTCGGCCTGGCGCACGGCGTCCTCGACGGTGCGCAGCTCGGCCTCCACCCGGCGCATGTGGGCGCGCGGGACCTTCCCGGCCTGCTCCCAGCGGTCCAGGATGTCGCCGAGGGTGCGCTTGGCGGCCTTGAGGTCCGTGACGGGCAGCAGGGCCTTGGCCTCGGCGAGCAGCTGCTCCTTCACCGCCAGGTTGCCCTCGAACTCCTCGTCGATCCGGTCGTTGTCGGCCTTGCGGGCCTCGAAGAACCTGTCCTGGGCGGCGCGGAAGCGGGCCCACAGGGCGTCGTCGTCCTTCTTCGACGCCCGCTTGGACTCCTTCCACCGGTCCATGAGCCGGCGGTACTCCGCGGCCGTGGCGCCCCAGTCGGTGGAGCCCGAGAGGGCCTCGGCCTCGGCGATGAGGGCCTCCTTGGCCTTCTTGGCCTCGGCGTTGTCGGCGTCGAGCTGGGAGAAGAACGCGCGGCGGTGGCGGTCGAAGGTGGTGCGGGCGGTGCGGAACCGCTTCCACAGCGCGTCCTCCGCGGCCCGGCCCAGCCGGATCCCGGACTTCTGGTGGGCCTTCCACTGGTCGAACAGCTCGGCCATCCGGGCGGAGGACTGCTTCCACTGGGTGCGCTGCGGGTCCTGGGCGGCGATCTGCTCCGCCTCCGCGACGATCGCCTCGCGCGCGGCGACGTTCTGGGCCCGCTGGGCCTCGTGGGCGGCCCGCTCGGACGCCTCGAGCTCGCGGATCGCCGGGCGCAGGGCCTCGAGCCGTCCCTCGAGGCCGCGGATGTCCCCGAGCATGTTGCGCTGGCCCACCTGCTCGGCGAGGTGGTCGAGGGTGGTCAGCATGTCCGCCGAGGGGGCGCCGGCGGACACCCGCTGCTCGAGCAGGGCGACCTGCGCCTCGACGTCGTCGTACTTGCGGGCGAAGTAGCCCAGCGCCTCGTCCTCCGTGGCGTCGGGGAACTGCCCGCACAGCACTTCCTCGCCGTCCACGACGACGTAGACGTGCCCGTCCTCGGTCACCCGCCCGAAGGCGCGGGCCCGGGCCACGGACTCCGGCGAGGCCAGCGCGGGAGCCGCCGCCGGCGGGGCCGCCACGGGCTGCGCGGCGCCCGGCTGGACGGCCGCCGGGCCGGGGGCGGGAGCCGCCGGGACCGCGGGGCGGGGCGCACCGGGCTTCGGGGCGCCGGTCTTCGCGGTGCCGGGCTTCGGCACGCCGGGCTTCGGCGCGGCTCCGGGGCCGGGAACGGGGCGGGGGGTGGGCTGGTCGTCGGATTCGAGACGTTCTGTCACCGCTACAACTCTTTCGCTCTCGCCGGACCGGCACCAGGATCGGATCCGGCGCCGTCGCCCGGCTTCGGACAATCGTCCTGTCCATACTACCGAGGCCGCGCCCTCCCCACGGCGGCCCGCGAGCCCGTCCCGGGACCCGCCGTGGCGCCCGGTCCGGGGCGGGCGAGGGCCGGGGCGCCGTGCCCTGCTTCGGGCGGTGCTCCGTGCCGTGCTCCGTGCCGTGCTCCGTGCCGTGCTCCGTGCCGTGCTTCGGGCCGGGCTTTGGGCCGGGCGGGGGCGGCTCTCTAGGATGAGGGCGGAACCGACCGGCCCGATCCGCCCGCACGGTCCGCCCGCCCACCACCGTCCCACCCGAGGAGCACCTCCCCATGGCCCGCAAGACGTCCCTGTCCGGTTTCCCCGAATGGCTTCCGGAGGAGCGTCTGGTCGAGCTGCACGTCCTGGACGTGCTGCGGGAGACCTTCGAGCTGCACGGCTTCTCCTCGATCGAGACCCGGGCGGTGGAGACGGTCGAGCAGCTGCTGCGCAAGGGCGAGATCGACAAGGAGGTCTACGTCGTCTCGCGCCTGCAGGAGGACGAGGAGGCCCCCGAGAAGGACGACGCCCGGCTGGCCCTGCACTTCGACCTCACCGTGCCCTTCGCCCGGTACGTGGTCGAGAACGGCGGGCACCTCACCTTCCCCTTCCGCCGCTACCAGATGCAGAAGGTCTGGCGCGGCGAGCGCCCGCAGGAGGGCCGCGCCCGCGAGTTCACCCAGGCGGACATCGACGTGGTCGGCGACGGCGCCCTGCCGTTCCGCTACGACGTGGAGCTGGCGCTGGTGATGATCGACGCGCTGGCGAAGCTGCCGATCCCGCCGTTCGTGCTGCGGGTCAACAACCGCAAGCTGGCGGAGGGGTTCTACCGCGGCATCGGCCTGCAGGACACGGCCGGCGTGCTGCGCAACATCGACAAGCTCGAGAAGATCGGCCCCGAGAAGGTCGCCCAGGCCCTCTGCGACGAGCTCGGGGCGTCCCCCGAGCAGGCCCGGGCCGCGCTGCAGCTGGCGTCCATCCGGACCGAGGACACGTCCTTCGTGGAGCAGGTCCGCGCGCTCGGGGTGAACACCCAGCTGCTCGAGGAGGGACTGCAGGAGCTCGCCGAGGTGGTGGGCGAGGCCTCCCGCCGGGCCCCCGGGACGGTGGTGGCCGACCTGTCCATCGCCCGCGGCCTGGACTACTACACGGGCACCGTCTACGAGACCGTGCTGGTGGGCCACGAGCAGCTGGGCTCCGTGTGCTCCGGCGGGCGCTACGAGTCCCTGGCGTCCACGGGCAAGAAGACCTATCCCGGCGTGGGCCTGTCCGTGGGCGTCACCCGCCTGGTCTCCCGCATCCTCGCCCAGGGCATGGCCGAGGCCTCCCGGAAGGTCCCCACCGCGGTCCTGGTCTCGCTCGTGGACGAGGAGTCCTGGTCGCAGGCCCAGGACGTCGCCGGGCAGCTGCGCGCCCGCGGCATCGCGTGCGAGGTCTCGGCCAGCGCCGCGAAGTTCGGCAAGCAGATCCGCTACGCCGAGCGCCGCGGCATCCCCTACGTGTGGTTCACGGTCCGGGCCGAGGACGGGTCCCTCGCCCACGAGGTCAAGGACATCCGCTCCGGCGAGCAGGTCCGCGCCGACCCCGCCGCCTGGACCCCGCCGGCCGAGGACCTGCGCCCCGTGGTGCGCCCCGCCGGAGCCTGACCGTTCCGGTCCGCCCGCCGAGCCCCCGCGACCCCGGCTGCGGGCCGCGGCGGCGGGCGTGCGGGTCCGGCTCAGCGCCGCCGGGACAGGGCCACGGCGCGGCCGGCCAGGCCGACCGCGAACACGCCCAGCATCGTCAGCACCGAGGCCGCCGGGAGCGTGAAGGCCAGCAGCAGGCAGCCGGCCAGGCCCAGGGCGTTGACGGCCCGCGGCGCCCAGCCGGGACGCTCGGTCAGCGTGAGGGCGGAGAGGTTGGCCAGGGCGTAGTAGACGAGCACCCCGAAGCTGGAGAACCCGATCACGGTGCGCACGTCCCCGGCCAGCACGAGCACCACCACGACCCCGGCCACGGCCAGCTCCGCGGCCCACGGCGCCCGGTGCCGCTGGGAGACCGCGCCCAGCCGGCCGGGCAGGTCCCGCTGCCGGGCCATGGCCAGCACCGTCCGTGAGATCCCGGCGACCAGGGCCAGCAGCGCCCCCAGCGTGGCCAGGGCCGCGGCGACGGTGACCAGCACGGCGCCGGCGGCCGTGGTCCCGGCGGACCATCCCGCGCGCTCGACCACCGTGAGCAGCGGCGCGGTCGCCGCCGCGAGCCGGTCCGCCCCGAGGAACCGGAGCAGGCCCAGCCCCAGCGCCGCGTAGAGCAGCAGGGTGAGCGCCAGGGCGCCGAGCACCGCCCGGGGGATGGTCCGGGCCGGGTCGCGGACCTCCTCGCCGAGGGTGGCCACGCGGGCGTAGCCGGCGAAGGCGAAGAAGAGGGTCCCCGCCGCGGGCAGCACGCCCCATCCGCTGCCCTCCCACCCGGGCACCGCGCCGGCCGCCGGGCCCGGGACGGTGTGGAGCAGCACCACCACGGCCAGCAGCACGGCCAGTACGGGGACGACCAGCAGCTTCGTCAGCCGGGCGGTGCGGCTCACCCCGCCGAGGTCCACCGCCGTCAGGCCCAGGACGGCGACGACGGCGAGCAGCCGCGCCCCGGCGTCGCCGGCCCCCAGCAGCTCGGCGGTGTACAGGCCGAAGGTCAGCGACATGGCCGCCGCGGAGGCGGTCTTGCCGGTGACGAAGCCCCACCCGGCCACGAAGCCCGGCCACGGGCCGAGCTGCCGGTTCGCGTAGAGGTAGGTCCCGCCCGAGGCCGGGTGCACGGCGGCCAGCTGGGCGGTGGACGTCGCGTTGCACCAGGCGACCACCGCCGCGAGCAGCAGCGCCGCGGGCAGCCACGGCCCGGCGTGGGCGGCGGCCGGGGCGAACGCCACGAACACCCCCGCCCCGACCATGGAGCCCACCCCGATCACGGTGGCGTCGAAGGTGCCCAGACGGCGGGCGAGGGCCGGCTGGCCGGGGGCGCTGCTCATGGGTGGTCCTGTCGTCGTCCCGGGGTCCGGAGGGGGGGCTGTAAACTCGTTCCCGAACGAGAGTAGGGGCACCGGGTGAACCCCCGGGAAACGCGCGATCCGCGCGGCCCCGTCCGGACCTCCCGAACAACGAAGGGTTTTTGAGTGCTGCGCACACACAACCTCGGCGAGCTGCGCGCCGAGCACATCGGAGAGACCGTCACGCTGGCCGGCTGGGTCGGCCGGCGCCGCGACCACGGAGGGGTGGCCTTCCTGGACCTGCGCGACGCCTCCGGGGTCGCGCAGATCGTGGTGCGCGACGAGGCGGACTTCCACCACCTGCGCAACGAGTTCGTACTCCGGATCACCGGCACCGTGGAGCGCCGCCCGGAGGGCAACGAGAACCCGGCCCTGGCCACCGGCGAGGTCGAGGTCATCGCCGAGACCGTGACCGTGCTCAACACCGCGGCCGCGCTGCCCTTCCAGATCGACGAGCACGTGGAGGTCGGCGAGGACGCCCGCCTGCGGCACCGCTACCTGGACCTGCGCCGGCCCGAGCCGGCCCGCATCATGCGGCTGCGCTCCGACGCCAACCGGGTGGCCCGGGAGCTGCTGCACGAGGACGGGTTCACGGAGGTCGAGACCCCCACGCTGACCCGCTCCACCCCCGAGGGCGCCCGCGACTTCCTGGTGCCGGCCCGCCTGGCCCCCGGCTCCTGGTACGCCCTGCCGCAGTCCCCGCAGCTGTTCAAGCAGCTGCTGCAGGTCGGCGGGATCGAGAAGTACTACCAGATCGCCCGCTGCTACCGGGACGAGGACTTCCGCGCCGACCGCCAGCCGGAGTTCACCCAGCTCGACATCGAGGCCTCCTTCGTGGAGCAGGACGACGTCATCGCCCTGGGCGAGCGCATCGTGGCCGCCCTGTGGAAGCTCATCGGGGTGGAGATCCCCACCCCGATCCGCCGGATGACCTACGCCGAGGCGATGGCGAAGTACGGCTCCGACAAGCCGGACCTGCGCTTCGGCCTCGAGCTCACCGAGCTCACCGACTACTTCCAGGACACCACCTTCCGCGTGTTCAAGGCCCCCTACGTGGGTGCCGTGGTCATGCCCGGCGGGGCCTCCCAGCCGCGCCGCACCCTGGACGCGTGGCAGGAGTGGGCCAAGCAGCGCGGCGCCAAGGGCCTGGCCTACGTGCTGGTCGGGGAGGACGGCACGCTGAGCGGTCCCGTGGCCAAGAACATCACCGAGGCCGAACGCGAGGGCCTGCCCGCCGCGACCGGCGCGCAGCCCGGGGACTGCATCTTCTTCGCGGCCGGTGAGAAGAAGTCCTCCCGCGCCCTGCTGGGTGCGGCGCGCGTGGAGATCGGCCACCGCACCGGGCTGATCGACGAGGACGCCTGGGCGTTCGTGTGGGTCGTGGACGCGCCCCTGTTCGAGTCGGCCGCCGAGGCCGTGGAGTCCGGCGACGTCGCCGTGGGCGCGGGCCAGTGGACCGCCGTGCACCACGCGTTCACCTCGCCCAAGCCCGAGTTCCTGGACACCTTCGACCAGGACCCCGAGCACGCCCTGGCCTACGCCTACGACATCGTGTGCAACGGCAACGAGATCGGCGGCGGCTCCATCCGCATCCACCAGCAGGACGTCCAGCGGCGGGTCTTCGAGGTCATGGGCATCGGCCAGGAGGAGGCCGACGAGAAGTTCGGCTTCCTGCTCGAGGGCTTCAAGTACGGCGCGCCCCCGCACGGCGGCATCGCCTTCGGCTGGGACCGCGTGGTCGCCCTGCTGGCCGGGACCGACTCCATCCGCGAGGTCATCGCGTTCCCGAAGACCGGCAACGGCTACGACCCGCTGACGGCCGCCCCGGCGCCGATCACCCCGCAGCAGCGCAAGGAGGCCGGGGTCGACGCCAGGCCCGAGCCCAAGGCCGCGTCCCAGGGCAAGCAGGCCGAGGGCAAGCAGGCCGACGGCCGGGCGTCCGGAACGCGGCAGGGCGAGGACGTCCGCGCCGCACAGGACGTCACGGAGCAGGCCACCGGCGGCGGGTTCGGGGCCGCGGCCACGCCCGCGCAGTAGGCTACGGCTCACCGGAGGGCCGGGCCCCGTCCTTCCGGACGGGGCCCGGCCCTCGCCGTGCGGTCCGGTCCCGGCCGCCGCGATCCAGGGGGATGCCGTGACCCGAGACCCTGCCGCCGCCCGCGCCGCCTTCCTCGAGGCCGGGGCGTGGTTCGCCGAGCTCGTCGAGGAGCTGCGGCCGCACCACTGGACCCGCCCCGCGCTGGGCTCCTGGGACGTCCGCGCCCTCGTGGGCCACACCCACCGGGCCCTCGTCACCCTCGCCGACTACCTGGGCACGCCGGCGGAGGAGGCGGTGTGCACCACCACCGGGCAGTACTACGCCCTGTCCGCCGCCGCCACGGATCCCGCGGCGGTGGCCGCCCGCGGCACGGCGGCCGGCCAGGAGCTGGGCCGGCACCCGGGGGCCACGGTCCGGGCGTCCCTGGAGCGGGCCCGCCGGGCGCTGGCCCGGGTGCCCGTCGAGGAGGACCCGGTGATCCGCACCCTGGTCGGCGGTACGCGGCTGGGCGTCTACCTCCCCACGCGCACCTTCGAGCTGGCCGTCCACGGCCTCGATGTCGCCGCCGCCTGCGGCCTGGACCGCCGGCCCCCGGAGGCCGTGCTGGCCGACGCCGGGCACACCGCGATCGAGATCGCGGCACCGGCCGGACGGCTGCCCGAGGTGCTGCTGGCCCTCACGGGCCGAGAGGGGCTGCCGCAGGGCTTCACCGTGCTGCCCTGAGCCCGGTGCTGGGCTGAGCGCACGTCCGTTGTGCGTCCCGTGCCGCTGTGCGACCCGGCCCGCTGCCGGCGCCCTGTAGCTGCACGCCCGTCGCCCGGCGAGTGCCGTGCTGCTGCCCGCCCCTCGCCGCCGTGGGCGCACTGCCGCCGCGAACTCCGTCCCGCGGCGTGCCTTCCGGCGCTGTGGGCGCGCTGCTGCCGCGAGCCCCGCTGCTCGCAGCCCCGTGCTGCTCCCGGCGCCCCGGTCAGTTGCGCAGGCTCTCCAGGTGCGGGGCGCGCTCGTGCGCACCGGGCAGCGGCTCGCGGCCACGGCCCAGCAGGAACCACAGCGGCACCACCAGCAGCACGAGGACCGCGCCGGCCCACACCCAGGCGGCCGAGAGCACGTACTCCAGGCCCGTCAGCACCAGGGCCACGGCCATCAGCGCGGCCCCGGCCGCCCCGAGGAGGCGGGCGCCCGCCGTGCGCGCGAGCTTGGCGGTGGCCGCGCAGGCCAGCCCGTAGTACAGCGCCACGAGCACCGAGATCACCCCGACCGTGTCGTCGAAGAGCCGGCCCGAGAACGTCATCCAGGCCGCGGCCACGGCCGCGGTGGTCCACGTCGCGAAGGACAGGGACAGGAACCGCCGGGGCAGGTGCCCACCGCGCGCCATCGACATCAGCCCGCGCGAGGTGGGGATCATGGTCGTCCCGATCGAGGCGGCCGCCGAGACCGCCACGAGCCCGGCCAGCAGCGGTGAGCCCACCGAGGCCCCGGGCACGTAGGACCAGCCGATGACGGCGTAGACGGCGGCGACCACCGTCAGCGCGATCCACGCCGAGACGCGCGGCGCGCGCTGGGTGGTGGACTCCTCGGTGAGGGAGAACGTCGAGTCCCAGCCCCAGTACAGGAACAGGGCCAGGAGCAGGGCGGCGGCCACGTTGCCCGCCGTGAGCTCCCCGCCGGCCAGGACAGCGGTGTAGAACCCGCTCCACTCGCCCCCGGCCTCGGCCGCGCCCTCGACGACGGGGGCCGTGCGCGTGGCCCACACCAGCAGCCCCACCCCGGCCAGCTGCAGGGTGGCGAAGACGGCCTGCACCGCCGCGGAGACGCGGATCCCGGTCGAGGAGATCGCCGCGAAGACCGCCATGAGCGCCGCCGCCACCGCGGTGACGGCCCACGGGCCGGGCTCGGCGCCCAGGGCGAAGAACGCCGAGTCGGCCGTGACCCACGCCAGGGAGGCGAGCACGAGGGTCGCGGAGAGCCACAGCCCCCACCCGCCCAGGAAGCCCACGAACGCCCCGTAGGCCTCCCGGGCCCAGCGGTAGACGGTGCCCTGGTCCTCGTAGAGCTCGTCCAGCCGGGCGAAGCAGACGGAGACGACCGCCATCGGGACCACCGCGGCCACCAGCACCACCGGGGTCCACCGGCCCACCAGGGCGTGCATGAGCCCGAGCGTGACCACCACGGAGTAGAGCGGGGCGATCGAGGTCGCGCCGATCACGGCGGAGGTGGCCGTGGAGATGGACCGGGGGAGCAGGTGGGCGGTCACAGCAGGCCCTTCTTGTCGATGATGTTGGGCACGAAGCGGCACCAGTAGTCGGTGAGCGGGCCGTCGGACTCGCGGATGCCGATGCCGGCGGCGCCGTCGTCGCCGACCACCCAGGAGCCCACCACGGGGTGGTTGGGCGCCCCGTCCGAGCCGGGGAAGTTCCGCAGCGGCACGTAGGCCTGCCACACGTCCATCGGGGAGTCGTGGGGGCGCGGGGAGCGCACGTGCACGTCCCGGGCGCGGATCTCGATCCCGTCGCCCTCGCGGCCGAAGATGGGCTTGCGCACCCACTCCGCCAGGCCGTTCGGCCCGTCCGTGTAGGCGGGCAGCAGCAGGGGGTGGTCGGGGAAGCACCGCCACAGCGCCACGAGCAGCAGCTTGGTGGAGCAGAACATCTTCCAGGCGGGCTCGTACCAGTGGTGCATCAGCAGCGGGTCGTGCAGCACGAAGCCGCCCGGCTCGTCGTCGACCATCACCTCCCACGGGTGCAGGGCGAAGAGCTCCTCGATGCCGGAGACCACCGTGGGGTCGTCGACGTCCCCGGAGGCGTGCACCCAGGAGTTCGAGCGGGTGTCGAAGCGCACGTCCTCCACGGGCAGCAGCACCGTGCGGTAGCCGGCCTCCGCGGCGGTCGCGGCGAGCACCGCCGCGTTCGCGGCGTCCTCCCCGCTCTCCTCCGCCCGGGTGTAGGCCACGTGCAGGGTCTTCGTCGCGGACGACGGCAGCCGCTGCCGCCAGCGCTGGACGAGCATCGGCCACAGGCCGTTGAGCTGGTCGAACTCCGCGTGGTCCTCGCCGAGTCCGGGGTGCAGCGCCTCCATACGCGACCACTGGCACACTGCGCCCTCCACCAGGCCGGTGGGGGTGTCGCCGTTGAACTCGAGCATCTTCGCCGGGCCCGTGCCGTCCCAGGCCAGGTCGAAGCGGCCGTAGACCGAGGGCTCGCGCAGGCTCAGGGAGTGCTGGGCGAGCTCGAACGCGGCCTCGGAGAGCCCGAGGGTGCCCAGCGCGCCGGTGGCCATGTAGCGGGCGGCCTCCATCGTCATCCGGTAGAGCTCGTCGGTGGCCGCCTCCAGCTCGGCCACCTCGTCCGGGGACAGGACGTAGGCGGCCGTCTCGTTCCAGTAGGAGAACCGGGTGCCGTCCGGGCGCTCGGTGAGGGCGTAGGTGAGGCCCTCCTCGTGCACGGTCCGCTCCCACCCGGGCCGGGGCGGGAGCCCGTCGACGCGCCGCATCAGGAGCCCCAGCCGCTCGTGGAGCCGCCGAAGCCCTTCGACACCCCGGACCGGCCCACGGAGGTCCCGGACGGGGCGAAGCCCCGGGCCACGGTGGCGGAGGCCGGCGGGCGGGCGGTCGTGAAGCCGGAGGAGGGGGGCACCGGGGAGCCCACCGGCGGCACGGTGAGGGAGCGGCCGGCGTTGAGGAACAGGAACATGGGCACGAACGAGCCGCGCGGGCGCCCGGCGTCGTCGCACTCGTCGTCGTCCACGCGCATCTCCTCGCCCGTCTCCGGGTCCTGCTGCACGCAGATCTGGGCGTAGTCGGCGTCGACCTCCTGCGCGTCCTCGCCGCAGCCGGTGAGCGTGACGACGAGGGCGCCGATCGAGGCGGCGCTCATGATGCGGGTCGTGGGGCGTGGTGACACGGCGGGTCCTCGGGTCTCGGGTCGTCGGGGCGGCCGGGAGCCGTCCGCCCTCCCATCCTCGGGCACGGGGGGCCCCGCTGTCGCGCGGCCGCGCCGCAGCCGCCGGTGCGGGCGGCGGTGCGGGGCCGGGCGCGGCGCCGGTCCGGGGCGCCGGCTCATCCCGGCGAGATCACGGCGGCGGTGTCGGCCAGGCCGATCAGCACGCCGATCAGCGCCCCGGCCACCGTCTGCCCCGGGGTGTGGTCGCCCGTGCGCACCCGGGACAGGGCCACCAGGACCAGGACCGGGGCCGCGAGCGGCACGGCCCACGGGGCGGTCAGGGCGCCGAGGCCCACGGCCCAGCACGCGGCCATCGCCACGTGGGCGGAAACCTTCCAGCGCAGCGTCAGGGCCAGCAGCACGAGCAGGCCCAGCAGGACGAACGCGGTGGTCACCGGCACGAGCACCGGGGCCCCCAGCCGCAGCTCGGCCGCCAGCACCAGGGCGGTGAGCACGCCCGTGGCGGCGTAGACGGGCAGCCGCTGCGCCCGCGAGCGCACGACGTGCCCGTCCACCATCCCGCGGCGGGCGAGGACGCGCAGCACGAGCATCGGCAGCGACGCCACGAGCACCGCCGTCCCGAGCCCCCACAGCACCCCCGTCCACCCGGCGGACCGCCACCCGGCGAGCACCAGGAGGCACAGCACCAGCGGGGCCGGCGCGAACACCTCCGCCACCAGGGCGGCGGGCCGCGCCCGCACGGGTGCCGGGGCCGCGGGGGACGTCATGGCACGAGGGTGGCCGGGACCCCGCCCCGCCCCTGTGGTGGACTGGACCCATGCGCATCGTTCTGCAACGGGTGACCCGGGCCGCCGTGACCGTCGAGGGCACGGTGGTGGGCCGGCTCGAGGAGCCCGGGCTGGTCGCCCTGGTGGGCGTCACCCACGACGACGACGCCGCCACCGCGGCGCGGCTGGCCGAGCGCACCTGGCACCTGCGGCTGCTGGAGGGCGAGCGCTCC
Source organism: Kocuria oceani (assembly GCF_029524215.1). Lineage (NCBI taxonomy): Bacteria > Bacillati > Actinomycetota > Actinomycetes > Micrococcales > Micrococcaceae > Kocuria > Kocuria oceani. Next base: position 164,372 of record NZ_JARAMH010000007.1, read on the forward strand.
TGCGCGGAGCTCAAAGGCCCGGTGCTGGCGATCAGCCAGTTCACCCTCTACGGCGACGCCCGCCGGGGCCGGCGCCCCTCGTGGTCGGCCGCCGCGCCCGGAGCGGTCTCGGAGCCGCTCTTCGACGCCTACGTGCACGCGCTGCGCGAGCTCGGCGCGCACGTGGAGACCGGCCGCTTCGGGGCCCGGATGCAGGTGGAGCTCGTCAACGACGGCCCGGTCACCCTGGTCCTGGACAGCGCCGAGCTGGACCGGCCGCGGCGGGCCTGAGCGCGGCCGGACCGCCGGCCCGCCACGGGCCGGGACCGGGGACCGGGCCGAGGGCTAGTCTGGACGGCGTGACCGGCTCCCTCTTCGACGACCTCGACCCCACCGGCTCCGGCGCGAGCGGGCCCCACGAGGAGGCCCCGCCCGGCCGGGCACGGCGGCCCCGCGGCCGCTCCCCGCTGGCGGTGCGGATGCGCCCGCGCAGCCTCGACGAGATCGTCGGCCAGCAGCACCTGCTCCGCCCCGGGTCCCCGCTGCGGGTGCTGGCGGGGGAGGACCGCGGCCCGGCCGGACCGTCGTCGATCATCCTCTGGGGCCCCCCGGGCACCGGCAAGACCACCCTGGCCCACGTGATCGCCCGCGGGGTGTCCCGCAAGTTCGTGGAGCTGTCCGCGATCACCGCCGGCGTCAAGGACGTGCGCCGGGTGATGGACGAGGCGCTGACCGACCGGGACCTGCACGGGCGCACCACGGTGCTGTTCCTGGACGAGATCCACCGCTTCACCAAGGCCCAGCAGGACGCCCTGCTGCCCGGGGTGGAGAACCAGTGGGTGGTGCTGGTGGCGGCCACCACGGAGAACCCGTCGTTCTCCGTGATCTCCCCGCTGCTCTCGCGCTCGCTGCTGCTGACCCTGCAGCCGCTGCAGCGGGCCGACATCGCCGGGCTGCTGGAGCGCGCCGTCGCCGACCCCCGGGGGCTCGACGGGAAGGTGGAGCTGTCCGCGGAGGCGCGCGAGCACCTGCTGGACCTGTGCGGCGGGGACGCCCGCAAGGCCCTGACCTCCTTGGAGGCCGCCGCCGGCGTGGCCTTCTCGGAGCTGGACCGGGAACCGGGCCCCGAGCCGGACCGGGAGCCCGCGGACGGAGGCGCCGCGGTTCCCGTGATCACCCGCGAGCACGCGGAGGAGGCCCTGGACCGGGCCGCCGTGCGCTACGACAAGAACGGGGACCAGCACTACGACGTGGTGAGCGCCTTCATCAAGTCGATCCGCGGCTCCGACGTGGACGCCGCGATGCACTACCTCGCCCGGATGCTCGAGGCCGGGGAGGACCCGCGGTTCATCGCCCGCCGGCTCATCATCTCCGCCTCGGAGGACATCGGCACCGCCGACCCCACCGCGCTGCAGACCGCGGTGGCCGCCGCCGACGCCGTCCAGCTCATCGGCATGCCGGAGGGACGGATCCCGCTGGCCCAGGCCGTCGCCCACCTCGCCACGGCCCCGAAGTCCAACGCCGCCTACACCGCGCTCAACGAGGCGGTCGCCGATGTCCGCGCGGGCCGGGCCGGGCCGGTGCCTCTGCACCTGCGCGACGCCCACTACCCGGGAGCCGGACAGCTCGGCCACGGCCGGGACTACGTGTACTCCCACGACGAGCCCAACGGCGTGGCCGCCCAGCAGTACCCGCCCGACGAGCTCGTCGGCACCGACTACTACCGGCCCGTCGACCGGGGGCGGGAGCGCCAGATCGCCCAGCAGCTGGAGGTGCTGCGCGGCATCGTCCGGGGCCGGTGACCGCCCACCGGGCCCACGTCACCGGCCGAACAGGTGGCGCACCACCGAGGCCGCCGTGCGCTCGTCGATCACCAGGTCCGTGACCACCCCGGCCCGCAGGGCCCCCACCACGCCCGGCACCTTGTGGTCCCCGGCCACCACGCACAGCCGGCGCGGGATCCGCCGCAGCTCCATCGGCGTGGGCCCGCTCGCCCGGCGGTTGAGGTCCAGGTCGGCGTAGGACCCGTCCTCGCGCAGGAAGACCGTGCACACGTCCCCGACCACCCGCTGCGCCGCCAGCTCCCGGAAGTCCTCGTCCGAGAGGTAGCCGTTGCTGTACACCTGGGAGATCATCGGCCCCCGGAACGCCCCCACGCTGAACACCGCCAGGTCCGCGCCGTTGCGCGCCGCCAGGACCCGGCGCACCGAGGACTCCTGCCACATCAGCGTGCGGGTCTGGACGTTGTCGAAGAACGCCGGGGTGGGGAAGGGCAGCAGCGCGGCCCCGAACGCGGTCGACATCCGGCCCAGCAGCGCCGAGGACTGCGCCGCCCCCGGGGAGCGGGCGCTGAACGCGCCGTTCATCTGCACCACGAGGGTGTCGCGCGTCGTCTTGGGGTGCAGGTGGCCGGCGATCGCGGAGGTCGTCGTGCCCCACGCGACCGCCAGGGTCATCCCATCCCCGAACCACTCCCCGAGCATCCCCGCGGCCGAGCGCGCCACCGACTCGAGCCGCTGCGGGTCCGTGGCCCCCCGCGGGGTGCCGGTCACGTGCACCGTGACCCCGAAGGCCTCCCGCAGCCGGTGGGACAGGTCGTGCCCCGCATCCGGGGGAGCGGAGAGGCTGATCCGCACGATGCCCCGGTCCCGCGCCGCCTGCAGCATCCGCGAGACCGTGGGGCGGGAGACGCCGAAACGGTCCGCGACCGCCTCCATCGTCATGCCCTGCACGTAGTACAGCTCCGCCGCGTGGTGGAGCTCGGCATCACCGTGCACTGTTACGTCCCTTCCCTGCACGTCCGTTCATTCCATTTGAGCATAGGTGCACTTCCCCGCAGAGTGTGAGTCAGACCACAGCGCCATTCCACGACCTGCCCGAAAGGCTCTCCACCATGGCCCATCCCACCCTGTCCCCCGCCGCGCGGGACCACGCGCTCGCCGAGTTCGCGGACGGCCCCGAGCTGGACGTCCTCGTCGTCGGCGGCGGCATCACCGGCGCCGGCATCGCCCTCGACGCCGTCACCCGCGGCCTGCGCACCGGCATCGTCGAGGCCCAGGACTGGTCCGGCGGCACGTCCCAGTGGTCCTCCAAGCTCGTCCACGGCGGACTGCGCTATCTCCAGCAGCTCGACTTCAAGCTCGTCTCCGAGGCGCTGCGGGAGCGCGAGCTGCTGCTGGACTTCCTCGCACCCCACCTCGTGAAGCCCGTGCCCTTCCTGTACCCGCTGACCCACCGGTTCTGGGAACGGCCCTACGTGACGGCCGGCATCGGCCTCTACGACGCCCTCGCCCACATCGGCGCCAAGGTCGCGACGCTGCCCTACCAGCGGCACTACGGCTTCAAGGGCGTCCAGCGGGTCTTTCCCGACGTCAAGCCCGGGTCCATGGTCGGCGCGGTGAAGTACTGGGACGGGCAGGTGGACGACGCCCGCCTCGTCCTGACCATCGTGCGCACCGCCGTGCGCTACGGCGCGCTGGCCGCCAACCGCACCCGGGCGGTGGACTTCCCGAAGGACGAGTCCGGGCGCGTGGTCGGGGCCACCCTCCAGGACCTCGAGACGGGCGAGCGGCGCACGGTCCGGGCCAAGACCGTGATCGCCGCCACCGGGGTGTGGACGGAGCAGACCCAGGACCTGGCCCACGCCGAGGGCGGGCTGAAGGTGCTCGCCTCCAAGGGCATCCACATCATCGTGCCGCGCGAGCGGATCCGCGGCGAGAGCGGGCTGATCCTGCAGACGGAGAAGTCCGTGCTGTTCATCATCCCGTGGGCGCGGTACTGGATCATCGGCACGACCGACACCCCCTACCACCAGGACCTCGTGAACCCGGTGGCCACCGCGGAGGACATCGACTACGTCATCGACCACGCCAACGTGGTCCTGGACCGGCCGCTCACCCGCGAGGACGTCATCGGCACCTACGCCGGGCTGCGGCCGCTGCTGCAGCCGGGCACGAAGAAGGGCGACGGGGACGCGCAGTCCACGAAGATCTCCCGCGAGCACACCGTCACCGAGGTCGCCCCCGGCATGATCACCATCGCCGGCGGCAAGCTCACCACCTATCGGGTGATGGCCGAGGACGCCGTGGATCTCGCCCTGGGGAAGGAGCGGGCCGAGGCCGTGCCCTCGGTCACCGACCGCACCCCGCTGCTGGGCGCGGAGGGGTACCTGGCGCTGAGCCGCCAGGCCGCGGCACTGGGCGCACGCTACGACTGGAACGAGGAGCGGGTGCAGCACCTGCTCGGCCGCTACGGGTCGGCGATCACCGAGATCACCGAGCTCGTGGAGGACCGCCCCGACCTGGGCCGCCCCCTGGAGGGCGCCCCGGCCTACCTGCGGGCGGAGATCGTCCACGCCTGCACCCACGAGGGCGCGCTGCACCTGGAGGACCTCTACGACACCCGCACCCGGCTCACCTGGGAGCAGGCGCGCCACGGGCTGGACGCGGTCGAGGAGATCGCCGACCTCGCCGCCGAGGCCCTCGGCTGGGACGGGCGCCGGCGCGCGGCGGAGGTCGAGGCCTACCGGGCCCGCTGCCAGGCGGAGGACGCGGCCGCGGCCGCCCCCGACGAGGCCGCGGCCGCCGCGGCCCGGGCCGCCGCACCCGACGTGCTCGACCTCGTCCGCCCGTCCGGCGGCTGAGACCGTCCCACCAGCCACCACCTCTCCACCCCCGGCCCGCCCGACGGGCGGCCCGGTCCGTCCGCACCCACCGAGGAGTCGCAGTGCTGTCCATGTCCAACGTCCTGGCCCAGACCGTGGTGCCAACCGTTCCCATCCCGCTCTCCACCGTGTTCTGGTCCGAGGTCGCCGGCACCGCGATGCTGCTGCTGCTCGGCTGCGGTGTCGTCGCCAACGCCGTGCTGCCGAGGACCAAGGGCCTCGGCGGCGGGTTCCTGATGATCAACTTCGGCTGGGGCCTGGCCGTGTTCGCCGGTGTGTTCGTGGCCTACCAGTCCGGCGCCCACATCAACCCCGCCGTGACCGTGGGCCTGTGGGCCAGCGGCGCCGAGGAGTACGCCCCCGGCGTGGCCATCACCCTGGTCAGCACGCTCGTCTACTTCGCCGGCGAGCTCCTCGGCGCCGTCCTGGGCGCCGTCCTCGCGTTCCTGGCCTACAAGAAGCACTTCGACGAGGTCATCGAGGAGGAGGTGCTCGGGGAGACCAAGCTCGCCGTGTTCTCCACCGGCCCGGCGGTGCGCTCCTACGGCTGGAACCTGGTCACCGAGATCATCGGCACCTTCGTCCTGGTCGCGGTGATCCTGCTCTTCGGCAACACCCCGTCCCAGCTCGGCCCCCTGGCCGTGGCCCTGCTCGTGGTCGGCATCGGCGCCAGCCTCGGCGGGCCCACGGGCTACGCCATCAACCCCGCCCGTGACCTCGGCCCGCGCATCGCCCACGCCCTCCTGCCCATCCGCGGCAAGGGCGGCAGCGACTGGGCCTACGCCTGGGTGCCGGTCCTCGGGCCGATCCTCGGCGCCCTGCTCGCCGGCGGCTTCTACCAGCTCTACTCGAACCCGCCGGCCTGATCCGGCCACCCCACCCGTCCGACCCGCAGCACACCACAACGAAGTGAGGTACTACCCGTGAGCACCGAACCACAGCACGTCATGGCCATCGACCAGGGCACCACCAGCACCCGGGCGATCATCTTCGACCACCGGGGCGCCATCGTCAGCACCGGCCAGCTCGAGCACGAGCAGATCTTCCCGCGCGCCGGCTGGGTGGAGCACGACGCGATGGAGATCTGGCGCAACGTCCGCAAGGTCGTCGCCGACGCCGAGGCCTCCGCCGAGATCGGCGCCCGGGACCTGGCCGCCGTGGGCATCACCAACCAGCGCGAGACCACGGTGGTCTGGGACCGCACCACCGGCGAGCCCGTCTACAACGCCATCGTCTGGCAGGACACCCGGACCCAGAAGATCGTCGAGGAGCTCGGCGGCGACGCCGGCCCCGACCGCTACAAGGACCGGGTGGGGCTGCCGCTGGCCAGCTACTTCTCCGGCCCGAAGGTCAAGTGGATCCTGGACAACGTGGACGGTGCCCGGGAGCGCGCCGAGCGCGGGGACCTGCTGATGGGCAACACCGACGCGTGGCTGGTGTGGAACATGACCGGCGGCGTGGACGGCGGGGTGCACGTCACCGACGTGACCAACGCCTCGCGCACCATGCTGATGAACCTGGAGACCCTCGACTGGAACGAGGAGATCTGCGCCGACATGGGCATCCCCATGTCGATGCTGCCCCAGATCCGCTCCTCCTCCGAGGTCTACGGCAAGGGCCGCACCCGCGGCTTCCTCAAGGACGTGCCCATCGCCGGCATCCTGGGCGACCAGCAGGCCGCGATGTTCGGGCAGGCCTGCTTCGAGAAGGGCATGGGCAAGAACACCTACGGCACGGGCAGCTTCGTGCTGATGAACGTGGGCACCGAGGTGGTGCACTCCCAGAACGGCCTGCTGAGCACCGTGTGCTACAAGATCGGCGACCAGGACGCCGTCTACGCCCTGGAGGGCTCGATCGCGGTGACCGGGTCCCTGGTCCAGTGGCTGCGCGACAACCTGGGGATCATCTCCTCCGCGCCCCAGGTCGAGTCCCTGGCCGCGTCGGTCGAGGACAACGGCGGGGCCTACTTCGTCCCGGCCTTCAGCGGGCTCTTCGCCCCGTACTGGCGCTCGGACGCCCGCGGCGCCCTCGTGGGCCTGACCCGCTACGTGAACAAGGGCCACATCGCCCGGGCCGCCCTGGAGGCCACGGCCTACCAGTCCCGCGAGGTGGTCGAGGCCATGAACGCCGACGCCGGGGTGGACATCACCGAGCTCAAGGTGGACGGCGGGATGACCGCCAACGAACTGCTCATGCAGTTCCAGGCGGACCAGCTCGGGGTGCCCGTGATCCGCCCGCAGGTCACCGAGACCACGGCCCTCGGCGCCGCCTACGCCGCCGGCATCGCCGTGGGCTTCTGGTCCGGGACGGAGGAGGTCACCGCGAACTGGGCCGAGGACAAGCGCTGGGAGCCGCAGGTGGACGACGCCGAGCGGGGACGGCTGTTCCGCAACTGGCAGAAGGCCGTGACCAAGACCTTCGACTGGGTGGACGAGGACGTCGACTGACCCCTCCGCCACGGCGGGCCCACCGCGGGGCGCCACCCGGCACGTCCGGGTGGCGCCCCGCCACGTCCCCGCCACGTCCCCCGGGGGCGCGCCGCGGGCCCGTGCACGCTATACTGGACCGTCGGCCGGCAAGGCCCGTGCTCCCGCACGTCCGGCGCACCGCCTCAACCACGGTGCGCGGCGCGCAGCCACGGCGCTTGTAGGACCGGAGGATTGCGGCTGATCCTCACCTCTCCGGCGGGACCGATCCCGTCCTCGGAGGCCGGACCGACCAGAACAGGCTGCCCCCGCACCGCACCCCGGGCGGGGGAGAGCACCGCATTGTGAAAGGTAAACGTGGCTAACAACACGCGTGCGCGCCGTCAGGTGCGCAAGTCCCGCGCCCTCGGGATCGCCCTGACCCCGAAGGCCGAGAAGTACTTCGAGCGCCGTCCCTACGGCCCCGGTGAGCACGGCCGTGCCCGCCGCAAGGCCGACTCGGACTACGCCGTCCGTCTGCGCGAGAAGCAGCGTCTCCGCGCGCAGTACAACATCCGCGAGAAGCAGATGCACATCGCCTACGTGGAGGCCAAGCGCCAGGAGGGGCAGACCGGTGAGAACCTGGTCGCCCTGCTGGAGTCCCGCCTCGACGCCCTGGTGCTGCGCTCCGGCTTCGCCCGGACCATGGCCCAGGCCCGCCAGATGGTCGTGCACCGCCACATCATGGTGGACGGCCAGCGGGTGGACCGCCCCTCCTACAGCGTGAAGGAGGGCCAGCTCATCCACGTGCACCCCAAGTCGGAGAAGATGGCGCCCTTCCAGGTCGCCGCCGCCGGCGCGCACCAGGCCGTGCTGCCCGACACCCCGGGCTACCTCGACGTGTCGATCGAGAAGCTGCAGGCCAAGCTGGTGCGCAAGCCCAAGCGCGCCGAGGTCCCCGTGACCTGCGAGGAGCAGCTCGTGGTGGAGTACTACGCCCGCATGGCCTGATCCCTGCGGGCTCCTGTCCCGGCACGGCCGGGACAGGGCCTCACCGGCGGAGAGCCCGCGGCGCCAGCGCCGCGGGCTCTTCCGTTGGGTACAGTTGATCCCCGGGCACCGCACCGGTGCCCGTGCCGAACGCCCGGGGCGGTCCCGCCGCCCCGTCCCCCACGGACCCGACCAGCAAGGAGCGCGCCGCCCCATGACCGGTGGAGAAATCGCAGGACTGCTCGCCGCGGGGGTGTTCGCCGTGCTGGTGCTCCTGCTGGCCGTGCCGATCCTCAAGCTCGGCAGGGTCTTCGACGAGCTGCGGCTGACGATCCGCTCGCTCAACAACGAGACCGTCCCGCTGATCGACGAGGTCACCCGCACCGTGTCGACCACGAACTCCCAGCTCGAGAAGGTCGACGGCATCACGACCAACGTCTCCGACGCCTCCGCGAACGTCTCGGCGCTGTCCTCCCTGGTGGCCTCCACCGTGGGGCAGCCGCTGATCAAGGTCGCGGCGTTCTCCCACGGGGTCCGCCGCGCGTTCACCGGTGACGCCGCCGCCCCGGGCTCCCACCGGGCCGAGCGCTTCGGCCCCGCCGAGGGGCCCGGCCGCGCCGCGGGCACCGCGGGCACGGGGGAGGACCGGCCATGAGCTTCTGGGGCAAGATCGCCCTCGTGGCCGCCGGCGGCCTGCTGGGCGCCGCCGCCACGCGGATCCCCCGCACCCCGGGCCGGGACCTCTCGGTGCCCGGAGCAGCCGGGCCGGGACGCACCCCGCGGGCCGGCGACTGGCGCTCCCGGCTCTACCGCTTCGCCGCCACCGTCCGGGCGGGGATGGACGAGCGGGAGGCCGAGCTGCGCGAGTCCTTCGGCGTGCGCGCCCCCGGGACCGGATCCTCCCGCCTGACCGGCGGCACGGCGGCCCCGCGCGTGCTCGACGGCACCGCGGCCCCGCAGGAGGGCCGCGCCCCGGAGGAGCCCACCGACCCCCCGACACCCCCCTCGACCCACCGCGAAGGAAAGCACCGGTAATGCTGTCTCAGGAAATCACCAAGCGCTGGCTGGACTACTTCGAAGGCCAGGGCCACACCGTGGTGCCCTCCGCCTCGCTGATCTCCAGCCAGCCCGGTGCCATGTTCACGATCGCCGGCATGGTGCCGTTCATCCCGTACTTCCTCGGTCAGGAGACGGCCCCCTACCGGCGGGCCACCTCCATCCAGAAGTGCATCCGCACCCTCGACATCGACGAGGTCGGCAAGACCGCCCGCCACGGCACGTTCTTCCAGATGGCCGGCAACTTCTCCTTCGGCGACTACTTCAAGGAGCGCGCCATCCCCATGGCGTGGGAGCTGCTCACCGGCCCGCTCGAGAAGGGCGGCTTCGGCCTCGACCCGGAGCGGCTGTGGGTGACCGTCTACGAGGGCGACGAGGAGTCCTACGCCCTGTGGAAGGACACCGTGGGCGTGCCCGCCGAGCGGATCCAGCGGATGGGCCGCGACGAGAACTACTGGGACACCGGCCAGCCCGGCCCCGCGGGCCCGGACTCCGAGATCTTCTACGACCGCGGCCCCCGCTACGGCCGGGAGGGCGGCCCGGCGGTCGACGACGACCGCTACATCGAGATCTGGAACCTCGTGTTCATGCAGTACCAGCGCGGCGAGGGCTCCGGCAAGGACTACGAGATCCTCGGCGACCTGCCGGAGCAGAACATCGACACCGGGCTGGGCGTCGAGCGCCTGGCCATGCTGCTGCAGGGCGTGGAGAACTTCTACGAGACCGACCAGGTCCGGCCCGTGCTGGACAAGGCGGCCGAGCTGTCCGGGAAGCAGTACCGCGGCTCCGAGAAGCCGGGGGAGGAGGGCTACGAGGACGACGTGCGGATGCGCGTGGTCGCCGACCACGTCCGGTCCTCCCTGATGCTCATCGCCGACGGCGTCACCCCGTCCAACGAGGGCCGCGGCTACATCCTGCGCCGCCTGCTGCGCCGGGCGATCCGCGCGATGCGCCTGATGGGCGTCACCGAGCCCTGCCTGCCCGTGCTGCTGCCCGCCTCCCGGGACGCCATGCAGGGGGTGTACCCCTACGTGGGCGAGGACTTCGAGCGCATCTCCCGGATCGCCTACGCCGAGGAGAAGGCGTTCCTGAAGACCATCGAGTCCGGCACCACGCGCCTGAACGAGGCCGTGGCCGGGGCCAGGCGCCAGGGCCAGGCGGTCTCCGGGGCCGAGGCCTTCGCCCTGCACGACACCTACGGCTTCCCGATCGACCTGACCCTCGAGATGGCCGCCGAGGCCGGGGTCGCCGTCGACGAGACCGCCTTCCGCGGGCTCATGGAGGAGCAGCGGCGCCGCGCCCAGCAGGACGCGCGCGCCAAGAAGGGCGCCCACGCCGACCTCTCGGTGTTCCGCCGGCTGGTGGACGAGGGCGGCTCGGTCTTCACCGGCTACGACCGGCTGCGCGGCGAGACGGTCCTGCGGGCCCTCCTGCAGGACGGGGTGACCGTGCCCGCCGCCTCGGCGGGGGACGCCGTCGAGGTCGTCCTCGACGAGACCCCGTTCTACGCGGAGGCGGGCGGCCAGGCCGCCGACCGGGGCACGATCACCGGCGACGGGTTCGTCCTCGAGGTCACCGACGTGCAGCAGCCGGTCAAGGGCCTGTCCGTGCACAAGGCCGTCGTGCGCGAGGGCGAGGTGGTCTCCGGCAGCACGGTGCTCGCGCAGGTGGACGTGGCCCGGCGGCGCGCCGCCGAGGCCGCCCACTCCGGCACGCACATCGTCCACGCGGCCCTGCACGACATCCTCGGCCCGGAGGCCGTGCAGCGCGGGTCCTTCAACAAGGAGGGCTACCTGCGCTTCGACTTCGCCTGGGGCGAGGGCCTGCAGGAGGCCCAGCGCCAGGAGATCGAGGAGGTCTCCAACGCCGCGATCCACGAGAACTACGAGGTCGTGACGCAGGAGATGGGCCTCGCCGAGGCCAAGGCCATGGGCGCCACGTCCCTGTTCGGCGAGAAGTACGGGGACCGCGTGCGGGTGGTCGAGATGAACGGGCCGTGGTCGCGCGAGCTCTGCGGCGGCACCCACGTGGGCGCCACCGCCCAGATCGGCTCGCTCACCCTGCTCACCGAGCAGTCGGTGGGCTCCGGCAACCGCCGCGTGGAGGCGCTGGTGGGGCTGGACTCCTTCCGGCACCTCGCCGCCGAGCGCACCCTCGTGCACCAGCTCACCGACATGCTGAAGGTGCAGAGCTCCGCCGAGCTGCCCGAGCGGCTCGCCGCCACCCTCGACAAGCTCAAGTCCGCGGAGAAGGAGCTCGCCGGCCTGCGCCGCGAGAAGCTCCAGGCCCAGGCCGGCGCGCTGCTGGACGACGCCCGGCGGATCGGCCCGGTCACCGCGCTCGTGCACGACGCCGGTGAGGTGGCCGGCGCCGACGACGTCCGCGCCCTCGCCCTGGACCTGCGCGGCCGGCTCGGCCAGACCGCCGCGGTCGTCGCGGTGGCCGGTGTGGCCAAGGGCCGCCCGCTGGTCCTGGTCGCCACCACGGAGGGCGCCCGCGAGGCCGGGGTCAAGGCCGGTCGTCTGGTGCGCACCGCCGCGCAGGTCCTCGGCGGCGGCGGCGGCGGCAAGGACGACATCGCCCAGGGCGGCGGGCAGGACGCCTCCCGGATCGGGGCGGCGCTCGACGCGGTGCTGGCCGAGGTCGCCCGCGCGACAGGCGGCGCCGCCGCGTGAGCGACGACTACGTGCGGGGCCGCAGGATCGGGGTCGACGTCGGCCTGGTCCGCGTCGGGGTCGCCCTCAGCGACCCCGACGGCATCCTCGCGACCCCGCTCACCACGCTGCAGCGGGACCCCCGGAAGGGCTTCGACGTGAAGCTCCTGGCCGGGCTGGTGCAGGAGCACGGCGCCGTGGGCGTCTACGTGGGCCTGCCGCGCAGCCTGGACGGCGGGGAGAACGCCTCGACCGCGATGGCCCGCGACTACGCCGCCGCGCTCGTGCGGCGCCTGCGGGCCAAGGGCTGGGAGGTGCCGGTGCGGCTGGTCGACGAGCGGCTGAGCACCGTGGACGCCCACCGGGCCCTGCTCGAGGCCGGGGTCTCGCGCCGGGAGCACAAGGACAAGGTCGACCAGGTGGCCGCCGCCACCATCCTGCAGAGCGCCGTGGACCGGGCCCGGTCCACCGGCGCGGAGCCCGGCACGCCGGTGGATCCGGCCGGACCCGGCCCCGTGCGGGCCGCCCCGACGGGAGATCTCGCGCATAATGGTGGAGACCTCGACGCGGACGGTCCCGTCGCGGAGCATCCCGGGCACGGCCCCGCCCACTTCCGGGGCACCGCCGAGGACACCGCCGGACCGCCCGACCGGGCGCGGACGGAACCGTTGACGACCACCGATCCGGACGGAGAGCATTCGTGAGCGACGACCCGTACGACCAGTCGGCGCCCCGCCGCCCCGAGACCGCCCGCGAGTCCTCCGGCTCGGGCGGCCTGGGCAGCCTGTTGGACGCCCCGTCGTCGCGGGAGCCCTCCACAGGCCTGCGCGGCGTCTTCGAGCACGAGGAGCTGACCCCCGAGCAGGTCGAGCGCCGGCGCCGCCGCGGCCGGGTCTCCCTGACCACCGCCATCGCCCTGTTCCTGCTGGCCGGGCTGATCACCGTGTCCGTGCTGGCCTCCACCTTCGGCTGGTTCGAGGTGCGCGACTACCGCGGGGACGGCGAGGACCCGGTGACCTTCTCGGTGAGCGAGGGCGCCACCACCGGCCAGGTCGCCGTGGCCCTCGAGCAGCAGGGCATCGTCGCCGACGCCGAGACCTTCGTGGAGAACTTCCAGGAGGAGCACTCCGGGGAGTTCATCCAGCCGGGCGAGTACGAGCTGCGCACCGAGATGAGCTCGGAGGCCGCCGTGGGCGCGCTCATGGAGGAGGACGAGGCCACCCACTACGCGGCCATCGACCAGACCCAGCGCATGTCCGACGTCTTCGGCGTCCTCAGCGAGTCCACCGGCATCCCGGTCGAGGAGTTCGAGGCCTACGCGGAGGACACCGAGACCTTCGGCATCCCCGCCCGCTTCCCGACCCTCGAGGGCTGGCTGCACCCGGGCGAGTACCGGTTCCCGCTCGACGCCACCGCCGAGGAGGTCCTGCGGGCCATGGTCGACCGCACCCGGGCGACGCTCGAGGACAACGGGATCACCGACGAGGACGAGATCTTCGAGGTGCTCACCATCGGCTCGATCATCGAGTTCGAGGTCCAGCCCGAGCACTACGACGTCGTGGCCGGGGCCATCGAGAACCGGCTGCAGAACCCCGACGGGGAGACCTCCGGGTTCATCCAGTCCGACGCCTCCGTGACCTACGGCCTCGGCCGCAAGAGCTACGACTTCTCCGAGGAGGAGCGCCGCGACGAGTCGAACCGGTACAACACCTTCGCCAACCCGGGGCTGCCGATCGGGCCGATCGGCTCCCCGGGGGACGCCGCGATCAAGGCGGCCGCCGACCCCGAGGAGACCGGCTACTACTTCTGGGTGACCGTCGACCTCGACACGGGCGAGACCAAGTTCGCCGAGACCTACGCCGAGCACCTGGAGAACGTCGAGGAGTACAACCAGTGGTGCAGCGAGAACGAGGGCCGGTGCGGGTGAGCCCCGCCCGCGCCGCCGTGGTGGGCCACCCCATCGGGCACTCGCGCTCCCCGGACCTGCACCGGGCCGCGTACGCGGTGCTCGGCGAGGACGTCGACTACGACGCCCACGACCTCGTCGAGGAGCAGCTGCCGGCGTTCGTCGACGCCCGCCGGGGCGACCCCGCCTGGCGCGGGCTGTCGGTGACGATGCCCCTGAAGTCCGCGGCCGCCGCGTGCGCCGACGAGCTCACGGAGCTGGGCGCCGCCGTCGGCGCGGTCAACACGCTGGTCTTCCGCCCCGACGGCACGGTGCTGGGGCACAACACGGACGTCGCCGGGATCGTGGGCGCGGTGCGCGCCGCCGGGCCCGTGCCCGCGGCGCCCCGGGCCGCGGTGCTCGGCGGGGGCGGGACGGCCACGGCCGCCGTGGCCGCCGCCGGCCGCCTGGGCGCCCGCGCCGTCGACGTCTTCGTGCGCTCCGCCGCCCGGGCCGGGCGCGCGGTGGAGGCCGGGCGCCGGCTCGGGCTGCCGGTGCGGCTGCGGGCGTGGGACGAGGCTCCCGCCGCCCTGCCCGGCTACGACGTCGTCGTCTCCACCCTGCCCCCGCACGGGGCGGACGAGCTCGCCGGGGACGCGGCCCGGCTGTCCCCGGTCACCACGGGCGTCCTCCTGGACGCCGCCTACGACCCGTGGCCGTCGGCGATCGCACGGACCTGGGCGCAGGCCGGGGGAGCGGTGGCCCCGGGGATCGATATGCTGATCTTCCAGGCGGTGGACCAGATCCGCCTGTTCACCGGCCGCGGCCCGGGCACGCCCCTGCCCCGCGAGCAGGACGTGGTCGCGGCGCTGTGCACGGCGGTGGGCCGGCCCGTCCGCGACGTCCCGCCCCCGCCGGCCTCCTGACCCCTGGCGGCAGGGCGCGCCCCCGGGCGCCGTCCGCCGCCGAGACCACGAACGGAAAAGAGTTGCTATGTTGCGTTGGCTCACGGCCGGCGAGTCCCACGGCGAGGCGCTCGTCGGGATCATCGAGGGTGTGCCGGCGGGGGTGCCCCTGACCAGCCAGGACATCCGCGACGCCCTGGCCCGGCGCCGGCTCGGCTACGGGCGCGGGGCCCGGATGAAGTTCGAGCAGGACGAGGTGCGCCTGCTGGCCGGGGTGCGCCACGGCGTGACCCAGGGCGGGCCGGTGGCGATCGAGATCGCCAACACCGAGTGGCCCAAGTGGCGCGACGTCATGTCGGCCGACCCGGTGGACCCGGAGGTGCTGGACGGGCGGGCCCGCAACGCCCCCCTGACCCGGCCCCGTCCCGGTCACGCCGACCTCACCGGGATGCAGAAGTACGGCTTCGACGAGGCCCGCCCCGTCCTGGAGCGGGCCAGCGCCCGCGAGACCGCCACCCGGGTGGCCCTGGGTGCGGTGGCCGCGAAGCTGCTCGAGGCCCTCGGGGTGCGTCTCGTCTCCCACACGACCGCGGTCGGTGCGGTGAGCGCCCCGGTGGACGCCCCCCGCCCGCTGCCCGCGGACGTGCCCGCCCTGGACGCCGATCCGCTGCGCTGCCACGATTCCGCCACCGCGGAGGCGATGGTGGCCGCCGTGGACGCCGCGCACAAGCAGGGCGAGACCCTCGGCGGGGTCGTGGAGGTCCTCGCCTACGGCCTGCCGCCGGGACTGGGCTCGTACGTGCACTGGGACCGCCGGCTGGACTCGCGCCTGGCCGGGGCGCTCATGGGCATCCAGGCCATCAAGGGCGTGGAGGTCGGGGACGGCTTCCTGACCGCCGCGCGGCCCGGCTCCGCGGCCCACGACGAGATCGCCCGCGGCGACGACGGCCTCGTGCGCCGGGTGAGCAACCGGGCGGGCGGGATCGAGGGCGGCATGTCGATCGGCGACGTGCTGCGGGTGCGGGCGGCCATGAAGCCCATCGCCACCGTCCCCAAGGCCCTGCGCACCGTCGACGTCGCCACCGGCGAGGCGGCCCGCGCCCACCACCAGCGCTCCGACGTCTGTGCCGTGCCCGCCGCCGGCGTCGTGGCCGAGGCGATGGTCGCCCTCGTCCTCGCCGACGCCGTGACGGAGAAGTTCGGCGGGGACTCCGTCGCCGAGCTGGTCCGCAACCAGGACGCCTACCTCGCGGCGATCCCGGCGTCCCTCGCCTCCGCGGGGGAGCTCGGCGTCCTCGACGACGACGTGGCCGCGGCCGCCGGGGACCACATGGGCGACCCCCTGGTGGCCCCGGCGGAGAGCCCCGCCGAGACCCCCGCCGAGCCTGCTGCGGGCGCCGAGGGAGGCCGCGCGTGAACCCGCAGTTCCCCGCCCCGGTCGACGCCGCCCCCGTGCCGCAGCGGCCCGTGGTCCTGATCGGGCCGATGGCCGCCGGCAAGTCCTTCCTGGCCCTGCACATGTCCAATTTCTACGGCTACGACTTCGTGGACGCGGACCAGCTGATCGTCTCCCGCCACGGGGTGATCTCGACGATCTTCAGCGAGCACGGCGAGAAGTACTTCCGCGACCTCGAGGCGGACACCGTGGCCGAGGTCCTGCGCGACCCCGACCACGCCAACGCGATCTTCTCCGTGGGCGGCGGCGCCCCCATGACCCCGTCGGTGCGGGAGATGCTGCGCCACGAGCTCGTCGCGTACCTCGAGGTCGACGCCGAGACCGTGCTGTCCCGGATCAGCGGCAACCGCACCCGGCCCATGCTCCGGCCCGACCCGCAGCGGCGCTGGCAGGAGCTCTACGAGTCCCGGCGGGCCTGCTACGAGGAGCTGGCCGACATCCGGCTCGACGGGACCCGCAACCGCCCCGTCGCCGAGATCGGCGCCGACCTCGAGGAGGCCCTCGTCCGGCTGCGCGCCCAGCGCACCGACCGGGGCGCCCCCGCGGGCCACCGGCCCGCGACCGACCGACCCGCGACCGACCAGGAGGCCCAGGCATGAGCGAGCCCGCTCCCGGCACCGTCACCACCATTCCCGTCACCGGCACCGGCCCGGCCGACGACTACGACGTCCTCGTGGGCCACGGCCTGCTCGGACAGGTCCCGCGGGTGCTGGGGGACCGCGTCCAGCGGGTGCTGGTCATCCACCCGCGGGCGCTGCGCAGCACCGGCGACGTGGTGATGGAGGAGCTGCGCGCCCAGGGATACCAGGCCTTCACCGCCGAGATCCCCGACGCCGAGGAGGGCAAGCACATCCAGGTCGCGTCCTTCTGCTGGCAGGTCCTGGGGCAGAACGACTTCACCCGCTCCGACGCGATCGTGTCCGTGGGCGGGGGAGCGGTCTCCGACCTCGCCGGCTTCGTGGCCGCCACCTGGCTGCGCGGCGTGCGCGTGGTGCACGTGCCCACGACCCTGCTGGGCATGGTCGACGCCGCCGTCGGGGGCAAGACCGGCATCAACACCGCCGAGGGCAAGAACCTCGTGGGGGCCTTCCACCCGCCCGCGGCCGTGCTGTGCGACCTCGACACGCTCCGGACGCTGCCGGAGAACGAGCTGCTCACCGGCATGGCCGAGGTGGTCAAGTGCGGCTTCATCGCCGACGAGCGGATCCTGGAGCTGATCGAGGCGAACCCGGAGGCGGTGCGCGACGGGCAGTCCGCGGTGGTCCGCGAGCTCGTGGAGCGCGCGATCCGGGTCAAGGCGGAGGTCGTCTCCGGGGACCTGCGCGAGGCCGGACGACGCGAGATGCTCAACTACGGGCACACCCTCGGCCACGCCATCGAGCACAACGAGCGCTACCAGTGGCGCCACGGCGCCGCCGTGGCGGTCGGCATGGTCTTCGCCGCCGAGCTCGCCCGGACCGCCGGCACCCTCGCCGACGACGTCGTCGAGCGCCACCGCAGCGTCCTGGCCGCCCTGGGCCTGCCCACCACCTACCGGTGGGACCAGTGGCCGCGGCTGCTGGAGGTCATGAAGCGGGACAAGAAGACCCGGGGCAGCCTGCTCCGGTTCGTGGTGCTGGACGCCGTGGCCCGGCCGCGGATCCTCGAGGTCCCGGACCAGGCGATCCTCTTCGCGACCTACCAGGAGATCGCCGAGGGCGCGCCCAGCTAGACTGGTCGGCGGTCCGGGGCGACGCCCCCGGACCCACCGACCTGCCGCCCGCGCCGACGGAGCGGCGCGGACCCACCCGCGCGGACGGCCGGGGCGGACAGCACCACGAAGACCGACCGGCGCCGACCGACCGGCGCAGACAGAACGACGCGCACCGACCGACGCGGACCGACCGACGCGGACCGACCAGAGAGAGAACCTGTGGCTACCACCAACGACATCAAGAACGGCACCGTGCTCAAGCTCGAGGGCAACCTGTGGAACGTCATCGAGTTCCAGCACGTCAAGCCGGGCAAGGGCGGGGCGTTCGTGCGCACGAAGATGCGCAACATCACCTCGGGCAAGGTGGTCGACAAGACCTTCAACGCCGGCGCCAAGATCGAGACCGCCACCGTGGACCGCAGCGAGTACCAGTACCTGTACCAGGACGGCGCCGACTACGTCTTCATGGACAACAAGACCTACGACCAGATCACCGTCCCCGGTGAGGTCGTCGGCGACGCCGCCAACTTCATGCTCGAGAACCTCAACGCGACGATCGCCATGCACGAGGGCGCCCCGCTGTACATCGAGCTGCCCGCGTCCGTGGTGCTGGAGATCACCTACACCGAGCCGGGCCTGCAGGGCGACCGCTCCACCGGCGGCACCAAGCCCGCCACCGTGGAGACCGGCTACCAGATCCAGGTGCCCCTGTTCCTCGAGCAGGGCACGAAGGTCAAGGTCGACACCCGCACGGGTGACTACCTGGGCCGCGTCAACGAGTGAGCGCCCGGGGCAAGGCGCGCCGCCGCGCCGTGGAGATCCTCTTCGAGGCCGAGCAGCGCGGCGAGGACGCCCGTGAGGTCATGGAGCGGCGCCGGCTGCACAGCGACGCACTCGTCTCCCCGTACGCCGAGGAGCTGGTGCTCGGGGTGACCATGCGCCGCGGCGAGCTCGACGAGTACCTCGAGACCTACTCCCAGGGCTGGACGCTGGAGCGGATGCCCGCCGTGGACCGCAACGTCCTGCGCGTGGGGGCCTGGGAGCTGCTGTTCAACGACGACGTTCCCGACGGCGTCGCCGTGGCCGAGTCCGTGAGCCTGGCCAAGGACCTCGGCGGGGACGACTCCCCGCGCTTCGTCAACGGCCTGCTCGGCCGGCTGCAGAAGATGAAGCCGACCCTGCTCGGCTGAGTCCCCGGCCCCGCCGCCGGCCGGCACCCCGCCCCGCCCGGGACCCGGGCCGGGCGGGGTGCCCGTCGTCGCGGGCCCTCACCGGCTCGCCCCGGGCGCGCTAGGATCCTGGCAGGACGAGCACGGGAGGCTGCCATGACGGCTCCGGCGCTCCGGCTGCGGGGCGTGTCGAAGCACTACGGTCCCGTGCCGGCCGTGCAGGGGGTCGACCTCGAGGTGCGGGCGGGGGAGATCTACGCGCTGCTGGGGCTCAACGGCGCCGGGAAGACCACGCTGATGCGGATGGTCCTGGGCATGGTCCGCCCCGGTGCCGGTTCGGTCACCGTCCTGGGCCGCGGTCCCCGCGAGCGCTCCGCCCGGGCGGAGGTGGGCTACCTGGTGGAGGCGGCCACCGCCTACCCGGAGCTGACCGTGCGGGAGAACCTGGAGGTCGCCCGGCGCCTGCACCGGGTGCGCGACCCGCACGCGGTCGGGGACGCGGTGGAGCTCTTCGGCCTCGGCGAGCACGCCGACCGACGCGCCCGCGACCTCTCCCAGGGCAACCGGCAGCGACTGGCCCTGGCCCGGGCGGTGCTGCACCGTCCGTCCGTGCTGGTGCTCGACGAGCCGGTCAACGGCCTGGACCCGGCCGGAGTGGTGGAGGTCCGCACCCTCCTGACGGACCTGGCCCGCGAGCACGGGACCACGGTCCTGCTCTCCAGCCACCTGCTGGGCGAGGTCGCCCGCCTGGCCACCCGGGTCGGGGTGCTGCACCGGGGCCGGCTGGTGGAGGAGTTCCCCACCCGCTCCCTGCCCGAGCGGGTGGACCGCCACCTGGAGCTCACCACGCGCGACGACGACCGGGCCGTGGAGGTGCTGACCGCGGCGGGCTTCCCCGCCCGCCGCCGGGCCGGGGTCGTCGTGCTCGCCGGGGACCGGGCGACGCGCCTGCCTGAGGACGTGGCGGCCGCGCTCGTGCACGCCGGGGTGGCCCTCACCGGGCTCGCGGAGGTCCGGGAGGACCTCGAGAGCCACTTCCTGCGCCTGGTGCAGGCGCCCGGAGCCGGGGAGGCACCCCGTGCGCGGTGACCTGGCCGCCGCCGTGCACGCGGAGGCCCTCAAGCTGCGCCGCTCCCGGGTGCCCTGGGTCACCGCGGGCGCCACGGTCCTGGCCGGGCTGGTCGGCGCCTTCTTCATGTTCGTGCTCCAGGACCCGGACCGGGCCCGGACCCTGGGGCTGCTCGGGGCCAAGGCCCAGCTGTCGGGCGGCACCGCCGACTGGCCCGGGTACTTCTCCCTGGCCGCCCAGACGGTCGCCGTGGGCGGGCTGCTGATCTTCGGCACCGCGGCCATCTGGCTCTTCGGCCGGGAGTTCTCCGACCGGACCGTCACCGACCTGCTGGCCGTGCCCACCTCCCGCACGGCCGTGGTGCTGGCCAAGCTGCTGCTGGGCCTCGTCTGGTGCGCGCTGCTCACGCTGCTCCTCGTCGGCCTCGTGCTCGGGCTGGGCGCGCTGCTCGGGCTGCCCGGCTGGTCCGCGGCGACGGCCGCCCGCGGCGCCGGGACGGTGCTGGGCGCCGGCCTGATGACCGCCGGGCTGGCGGCCGGCTACGGCCTGGCCGCCAGCGTGGGGCGCGGCTACCTGCCCGCCGTCGGCGTGCTGTTCCTGACCGTCCTGCTGGCCCAGGTGCTCGCGGCCGTGGGCCACGGCGGGTGGTTCCCGTGGGCGGTGCCGGCCCTGCTCTCCGGGGCGGCCGGGCCCGGCCGGTCCGGCGTCGGCTGGGCCGGGGTCCTGGGCGTGGTGCTCGTGGCCCTCGGCTCGGCCGCCGCCACCGCGCTCTGGTGGGAACGGGCCGACCACCGGTAGCACCGGGCCCGGGGCCTCGGGACGGAGCTCCGGGGGCGCGGCGCCGCCTGTGAGACTGCCCACGTCAGGTGCGGTGAGCAGGGGCGGACGGCCCGCGGGCTCCGGTGCGCTGTGCTAGTTTGGGGCGAGCAAGCAACCTTTAAGTCCGTCCTGTGAGGCGGGGAAGGAGGCGGCACCCATGATCGACGACATCTCCGCGGACGGTCCCTCGAAGGGATCCGCACCCGCGCGCGTCATCCTCTCGGCAGCCGACATCGACCGCGCGCTCACGCGCATCGCCCACGAGATCCTCGAGGCCAACAAGGGCAGCTCGGACCTCGTCCTGCTCGGCATCCCGCGCCGCGGCTATCCGCTGGCCCAGCGGATCGCCGCCAAGATCGCCGCGACCGACCCCGGCTTCGACGCCGCCGCGAGCCTCGGCCAGCTCGACGTGACGATGTTCCGCGACGACCTGCGCAAGAACCCCGCCCGCGCCCCGCAGCCCACCCGCATCCCGGTGCAGGGCATCGACGGGCGCACCGTGGTGCTCGTCGACGACGTGCTCTACTCCGGGCGCACCGTGCGCGCCGCCCTCGACGCCCTCGTCGACGTCGGCCGGCCCCGCGTGGTCCGCCTCGCCGTGCTGGTGGACCGCGGCCACCGGGAGCTGCCCATCCGTGCCGACCACGTGGGCAAGAACCTGCCCACCTCCTCCCAGGAGAAGGTCCGGGTCCGCCTGGCCGAGACCGACCCCGACCCGCGGCCGGCCGAGCACGCCGACTGCGTGGTCATCGAGACCCCCGTGCCGGCGGTCCGCGCATGAGGCACCTGCTGTCCACCCGGGACCTCTCCCACGCCGCCGCCCTGACCGTCCTCGACACCGCCGACCAGATGGCCGAAGTGGGCCACCGGTCGGTGAAGAAGCTGCCGGCCCTGCGCGGGCGCACCGTGGTCAACCTCTTCTTCGAGGACTCGACCCGCACCCGGATCTCCTTCGAGACGGCCGCCAAGCGGCTCTCCGCGGACGTCATCAACTTCTCCGCCAAGGGCTCCTCCGTCTCCAAGGGCGAGTCGCTGAAGGACACCGCCCAGACGCTGGCGGCGATGAGCGCCGACGCGGTGGTCATCCGGCACTCGGCCTCGGGCTCCCCGCAGCAGCTGGCCGAGTCCGGCTGGATCGACGCCGCGGTGGTCAACGCCGGCGACGGGACGCACGAGCACCCCACCCAGGCCCTGCTCGACGCCATGACGCTGCGCCAGCACCGGGCCCGCACCGAGGGCCGGGAGAGCACCCGCGGGCTCGACCTCGAGGGCATGCACGTGGTGATCGTCGGCGACGTCCTGCACTCCCGCGTCGCCCGCTCCGACCTCTGGCTGTTCACGACCCTCGGTGCCCGGGTCACCTTCGTGGCCCCGCCCACGCTGCTGCCGGTGGGCATCACCGACTGGCCGTGCGAGGTCGTGTACTCCCTGGACCAGGCGCTGGACCCGGCCCCGGACGCGGTGATGATGCTGCGCGTGCAGCGCGAGCGGATGCACGCCGCCTTCTTCCCCACCGCCCAGGAGTACGCCCGCGAGTGGGGCCTGACCCCCGAGCGCGTCGCGGCCCTGGACGCCGCCGGGGCGCCCACGGCGATCATGCACCCGGGGCCGATGAACCGGGGCCTGGAGATCTCCTCCGCCGCCGCCGACTCCCCGCGCTCCACGGTCCTGGACCAGGTCCGCAACGGCGTCTCCGTGCGGATGTCGGTGCTCTACCTGCTGCTGGCCGGCGACGACCTCGGCGCCCCCTCCACCCCCGCATCCCCAGGAGTTCTCATCCCATGACCTCGTACCTCATCCAGGGCGCCCGGCCGTACGGCGAGCAGCCGGCCGACCTCCTCGTGGAGGACGGCCTGATCCGGCGCGTGGCGCCCGGCCAGGCCGCCCCGGAGGGCGCGCAGATCGTCGACGGGACCGGGCTGGTGGCCCTGCCCGGGCTCGTGGACATCCACACCCACCTGCGCGAGCCCGGCCGCGAGGACGCCGAGACGGTGCAGACGGGCACCCGGGCCGCCGCGCTGGGGGGCTACACCGCGGTGTTCGCCATGGCCAACTCCGACCCCGTGGCCGACACCGCCGGGGTCGTCGAGCAGGTCCACGAGCTGGGCCGGGCCGCCGGCTGGGTGGACGTCCGCCCGGTCGGGGCGGTGACCGTGGGCCTGCAGGGCGAGCGGCTGTCGGAGATCAAGGCGATGGCCGACTCCCGCGCCGCGGTGCGGGTCTTCTCCGACGACGGCATGTGCGTGCACGACCCGGTGCTGATGCGCCGGGCCCTGGAGTACGTCAAGGGCTTCGACGGCGTCGTCGCCCAGCACGCCCAGGAGCCGCGGCTCACGGAGGGCGCCCAGATGAACGAGGGCGCCGTCTCCGCCGAGCTGGGGCTGACCGGCTGGCCGGCGGTGGCCGAGGAGGCGATCATCGCCCGCGACGTGCTGCTCGCCGAGCACGTGGGCTCCCGGGTGCACATCTGCCACCTCTCCACCCGGGGCTCGGTGGACATCGTGCGCTGGGCCAAGCAGCGCGGCATCGACGTCACCGCCGAGGCCACTCCCCACCACCTGCTGCTCACCGACGAGCGGGTCCGCAGCTTCGACCCCGTCTTCAAGGTCAACCCGCCGCTGCGCACCGACGAGGACGTGCACGCGCTGCGGGCGGCCGTGGCCGACGGCACCATCGACGTCATCGGCACCGACCACGCCCCGCACCCGGCCGAGGACAAGGAGTGCGAGTGGTCGTGCGCGGCCAACGGCATGACCGGGCTGGAGACCGCCCTGTCGGTGGTGCAGCACACCCTCGTGGACACCGGCCTGCTGACCTGGCGCGACGTCGCCCGGATCACCTCCGCGACCCCGGCCCGGATCGGGCGCCTGGCCGGTCAGGGCCGGCCCCTCGCGGAGGGCGAGCCGGCGAACATCGTGCTGTGGGACCCGGCGGCGACCACCGTGGTCGACCCGGCCCGGCACGCCTCGAAGGGCCGCAACAGCCCGTACCGCGGGATGGAGCTGCCCGGCGCGGTGCGCGCCACCTTCTTCCGCGGCCACCCCACGGTCCTGGACGGCGCGCTGAACAGCCCCTCACCGCGCGCCTGAGCCACCGCACCCCCCGCCCCTGACCACCCCTGACCACGCCCGGAGGCCCCCGCCCCATGGACCAGCTCACCACCGTGCTCGGCACGCTGCTCCTGCTCGCCCTGCTCTTCGCCCTGATCCGCCGGGGCTGGGCCGGGCGCGTGCGGCGCCAGGCCGGGATCCCGGCGCCGCCGGCCCCGCCGGCCGGCGCCGAGGAGCGCGAGCCCCGGCTGGCCGTGCCGGGCATGTACGTGGCCACCACCGAGACCGGCGCCCCGCTCGAGCGCATCGCCGCCCACGGGCTGGGCGTGCGCGCCCGGGCGCGGGCCCTCGTGCTGGACGAGGGGGTGCTCTTCGAGCGGCAGGGCGCGGCCCCGCTGTTCGTCCCGGCGGCCGACGTCGTGGCCGTGGGCACCTCCTCCGGCATGGTCGGGAAGTTCGTCGAGAAGGACGGACTGGCCGTGCTGACCTGGTCCCTGGGCGGCACCGTGGTGGACACCGGCTTCCGCACCCAGCGCGCCGAGGACAAGCGGCGCCTGCTCGCCGAGGTGGAGGCGATCGCCCCCGCAGCGCGCTCCTGACCACCCCGCGGCTGCCCGCAGCCGCCCGACACTTCCCGACCCGCAGACACGAACGTGAGGACGACCTTGAGCTCGATCACCACCGAACCCGCCGTGCTGGTGCTGGAGGACGGCCGCGTCTTCCGCGGCCGCGCCTACGGCGCCCTCGGCACCGCCCTCGGCGAGGCGGTCTTCTCCACCGGCATGACCGGCTACCAGGAGACCATCACCGACCCCTCCTACGCCGGCCAGCTGGTCGTGCAGACCGCCCCGCACATCGGCAACACCGGCGTCAACGCCGCCGACGCCGAGTCCCGCCGGATCTGGGTGTCCGGCTACGTGGTGCGCGACGCCGCCCGCCGCCCGTCCAACTGGCGCTCCGAGGGCTCCCTCGACGAGCAGCTGCGCGACCAGGGCGTCGTAGGCATCCAGGACGTCGACACCCGGGCGATCACCCGGCACCTGCGCGACCGCGGCGCGATGCGCGGCGGCATCTTCTCCGGGGACGCCGCCCTCCGGCCCGAGCCGGAGCTCGTGGCCGCGGTGGCCGCGGCCGAGCGGATGGAGGGCCGCCGGCTCGCCGAGACCGTCTCGGTGGCCGAGTCCTACGTGGTGGAGCCCGCCGAGCACGGCTGGCAGGGAGAGGTCCGGCACGAGCTCGTGGCCGTGGACCTCGGCATCAAGTCCATGACCCCGCACCGGTTCGCCGAGCGCGGCGTGCGCGTGCACGTGGTGCCGGCGGACACGACCTTCGAGCAGATCCGGGCCCTGGGCCCGCGCGGGGTGTTCTTCTCCAACGGCCCCGGCGACCCGGCCACCGCCGAGCGGCAGGTGGAGACCCTGCGCCAGGTGCTGCGCGCCGGGATCCCGTTCTTCGGCATCTGCTTCGGCAACCAGCTGCTGGGCCGGGCCCTGGGCTTCGGCACCTACAAGCTCGTCTTCGGCCACCGCGGGATCAACCAGCCGGTGCTCGACCGCCGGACCGGGCGCGTGGAGATCACCGCGCACAACCACGGCTTCGCCGTGGACGCCCCGCTCGACGGCCCGGTCACCGCGCCGCTGGAGGAGTTCGGAGACGTGGAGGTCAGCCACGTGTGCCTCAACGACGACGTGGTCGAGGGCCTCAACTGCCGCGACCTGCCGGCGTTCTCGGTGCAGTACCACCCCGAGGCCGCCGCCGGCCCGCACGACGCCTCCTACCTCTTCGGCCGGTTCATCGAGCTCATGGACAGCCACCGGGACGGCCGCGCCGACCCGACCATCGACAACGCCGTCCCCGGCGGCGCGCAGGGCGCGCGCCCGGACCGGGACGCCAGCACGGAAGGGCAGCACTGACATGCCGCGCAGGACAGATCTCACCAGCGTTCTGGTCATCGGCTCGGGGCCGATCGTCATCGGCCAGGCCGCGGAGTTCGACTACTCGGGCACGCAGGCGCTGCGGGTGCTCCGGGAGGAGGGGCTGCGGGTCATCCTCGTCAACTCCAACCCGGCGACCATCATGACCGACCCCGAGTTCGCCGACGCGACCTACGTGGAGCCCATCACCCCGGAGGTGGTCGAGAAGATCATCGCCAAGGAGCGCCCGGACGCGCTGCTGCCCACCCTCGGCGGGCAGACCGCGCTGAACACCGCGATCGCCCTCGACGCCAACGGCGTGCTCGAGAAGTACGGGGTCGAGCTGATCGGCGCCAACGTCGAGGCGATCAACCTCGGCGAGGACCGCGAGAAGTTCAAGGGCGTCGTGGAGCGCTGCGGCGCCGAGTCCGCCCGCTCGATCATCGTGCACTCCATGGCCGAGGCCCTCGCCGCGGCCGACGAGCTCGGCTACCCCATGGTCGTGCGCCCGTCCTTCACCATGGGCGGGCTCGGCTCGGGCATGGCCTACGACGAGGAGGACCTGCACCGCATCGCCGGCGCCGGCATCCAGTACAGCCCGACCTCCGAGGTGCTCCTGGAGGAGTCCATCCTCGGCTGGAAGGAGTACGAGCTGGAGATGATGCGCGACAAGCACGACAACGTCGTGGTCGTGTGCTCCATCGAGAACTTCGACCCGGTGGGCGTGCACACCGGCGACTCCATCACCGTGGCCCCGGCCATGACGCTGACCGACCGCGAGTACCAGAACCTGCGCGACATCGCGATCGCCGTGATCCGCGAGGTCGGGGTGGACACCGGCGGGTGCAACATCCAGTTCGCGATCGAGCCGGACACCGGCCGCGTGGTGGTCATCGAGATGAACCCGCGGGTCTCCCGCTCCTCCGCCCTGGCCTCCAAGGCCACCGGCTTCCCGATCGCCAAGATCGCCACGAAGCTGTCGCTGGGCTACACCCTGGACGAGATCCCCAACGACATCACCCGCAAGACCCCGGCGTCCTTCGAGCCGACGCTGGACTACGTCGTCGTGAAGGTCCCGCGCTTCGCGTTCGAGAAGTTCCCCGCGGCGGACCCCACGCTGACGACCACCATGAAGTCGGTGGGGGAGGCCATGGCGATCGGGCGCAACTTCACCGAGGCCCTGCAGAAGGCCATGCGCTCCCTGGAGCAGAAGGGCTCCTCCTTCTCCTTCGTGCCCCCCGAGCTCGACGACGCGGCCCTGGACCGCCTGGTCGAGGCCGCCCGCACCCCGACCACGGAGCGGATCCGGCAGGTCCAGCAGGCCCTGCTCGCCGGGGCGTCCGTGGAGCGGCTCTACGAGGCCACGGGCATCGACCCGTGGTTCCTCGACCAGCTGGTGCTGCTCAACGAGGTCGCCGCCGCGGTGGTCGAGGACGGCGACCTGAGCGAGCGCACCCTGCGCCTGGCCAAGCGGCACGGCTTCTCCGACGAGCAGATCGGCGAGCTGGCCCACCTGGACGAGGCCGTGGTCCGCGGGGTGCGCCACGCCCTGGGCATCCGCCCGGTGTTCAAGACCGTGGACACCTGCGCGGCGGAGTTCGAGGCCTTCACCCCGTACCACTACTCCTCCTACGACGAGGAGTCGGAGGTCGGCCGGCACGAGCAGCCCTCGATCATGATCCTGGGCTCGGGCCCGAACCGGATCGGGCAGGGCATCGAGTTCGACTACTCCTGCGTGCACGCCTCGATGGCCCTGCGCGCCGCCGGCCACGAGACGGTCATGGTCAACTGCAACCCCGAGACCGTCTCCACCGACTACGACGTCTCCACCCGGCTGTACTTCGAGCCGCTGACCTTCGAGGACGTCATGGAGGTCGTGGAGACCGAGCGGCGCACCGGCGGACTGCTCGGGGTGTTCGTGCAGTTGGGCGGGCAGACCCCGCTGAAGCTGGCCGCCCAGCTCAAGGCCGCGGGCGTGCCGGTCCTGGGCACCACCCCGGAGGCCATCGACCTGGCCGAGGACCGCGGCGAGTTCGCCCGGGTGCTCGGGGAGGCCGGGCTGCGCCAGCCCAAGAACGGCACCGCCTCGACCTTCGAGGACGCCAAGCGGATCGCCGACGAGATCGGCTACCCGGTGCTCGTGCGCCCCTCCTACGTGCTCGGCGGGCGCGGCATGGAGATCGTCTACGACGAGCCGGCCCTGGCCCGGTACCTGCAGAACGCCACGGAGGTCTCCTCCTCCCGGCCGGCGCTGATCGACAAGTTCCTCGAGGACGCGATCGAGATCGACGTGGACGCCCTCTACGACGGCGAGGAGCTCTACGTGGGCGGCGTCATGGAGCACATCGAGGAGGCCGGGATCCACTCCGGGGACTCCGCGTGCACCCTGCCCTCGATCACGCTGGGCCCGGACGTCGTCGCGCGGGTGCGCGAGGCCACGCTGGCCATCGCCCGGGGCGTGGGCGTGCGCGGGCTGATCAACATCCAGTTCGCCGTGGCCTCCGACGTCCTCTACGTCATCGAGGCCAACCCGCGCGCCTCGCGCACGGTCCCGTTCGTCTCCAAGGCCACGGGCGTGCAGCTGGCCAAGGCCGCCGCCCTGATCGGCACCGGCACGACCATCGCCGAGCTGCGCACCCAGGGGCACCTGCCGGAGCGGCTGGACGGGTCCACCCTGCCGGCCTCCGCGCCGGTGGCCGTGAAGGAGGCCGTGCTGCCCTTCGCCCGGTTCCGCACCGCCGAGGGCGCCGTGGTGGACTCCCTGCTCGGCCCGGAGATGCGCTCCACCGGCGAGGTCATGGGACTGGACAAGTACTTCGACACGGCCTTCGCCAAGGCCCAGGCCGCGGCGAACGTGTCCCTGCCGACGTCGGGGCGGATGTTCGTCTCCGTGGCGAACAAGGACAAGCGCTCCTCGATCGCCTACGTGCGGATGTTCCGCGACCTCGGCTTCGAGATCCTGGCCACCAGCGGCACGGCGCAGGTGCTGCGGCGCAACGGCATCGAGTCCACCGTGGTCCGCAAGATCAGCGAGACGGCCCCCGGGGAGCGGACCATCGTGGACCTCATCGGCGACGGGGAGATCGACCTGATCTTCAACACCCCCGCCGGCGGCGCCGCCCGCGGCGACGGCTACGAGATCCGGGCGGCGGCCACGAGCGTGGGCGTGCCGCTGATGACGACCGTCTCCGTGCTCGGGGCCGCCCTGCAGGCGGTCACCGCGCTGCGGTCCTACACGTGGGACGTCACCAGCCTGCAGGAGCACGAGCAGCGGCTGCACGCCCTCACCGCCCCGGCCCAGCCCGAGGTCGTCGGTGCCTGAGCGCCCCGGCGCACCGCTCCCGGCGCCCGGCCGCGCCCCCTTCGGGGCGCGGCTGGCCCGGGCGATGGACGCCCACGGTCCGCTGTGCGTGGGCATCGACCCGCACCCGGGGCTGCTCGACGCGTGGGGGCTGCCCCGCACCGCGGAGGGGCTGCGCCGCTTCTCCCTGACGGTGCTCGAGGCCGCCGCCGGGCGGGCCGCGGCCGTGAAGCCGCAGGTGGCCCTGTACGAGTCCTACGGGGCCGCGGGCATCGCCGTGCTCGAGGAGCTGCTGGCCGGGGCCCGCGCCGCGGACCTGCTCACGGTGGCCGACGCCAAGCGCGGCGACATCGGCTCCACGATGGAGGCCTACGCCGCCGCGTGGCTGGCGGAGGGGTCCCCGCTCGCCGCGGACGCCGTGACCCTGAGCCCCTACCTCGGCTTCGAGTCGCTGCGCCCGGCCCTGGACCTGGCCGCGCGCACGGGCCGCGGCACGTTCGTGCTCGCGCTCACCTCCAACCCCGAGGGCCGCTCGGTGCAGCACGTCGGAGGCGCCGATTCGGTGGCCCGGGCCGTGTGCTCGGCGGCCGCGGCGGAGAACGCCCGGGTGCTCGGCGGCGCCGAGGGCCCTGCCCCCGCCGGCGCCGCCGCGGCGGGCCGCACCGGCCTGGGCCCGTGCGGGCTGGTGGTGGGCGCCACGGTCGGCGACGCCCTGGCGGCGCTGGGCATCGACCTGGCCGGGGTCCGCGGGCCGCTGCTGGCCCCCGGCTACGGGGCCCAGGGCGCCCGCGCCGAGGACCTCCCGGCCGTGTTCGGTGCCGCCGCCGGGCAGGTGCTGGCCACCTCGAGCCGGGCGATCCTGCGCCGCGGCCCGGCCGTGCCCGCCCTGCGGGAGGCCGTGGAGCGCTCCGCGGCGGAGCTGGCGGCGGCCCTGGGCTGAGCGGCGGCGGTGCCCCCGCCGGTCCCGGCGTTGTGCCGGCGGTGCGCTGACGGCCCTCCGGCGAGGGCGGCCGGGGACGACACCCCTGGTCACGCCACGGTCGTGTCGCCTTGCGATGGATTGTTAATCATGTAGTTTCTTTAGCAAACGGGCTGGCCGTCCTGCTGCGGGACGGAGGCTGCAGTCCGTGGCGACGAGGAGGAACCACATGGCACTGCGTCCGCTGACCGACGACGAGCGAGCCGCCGCGCGGGAGAAGGCCACCCAGGCACGGACGGCGCGCGCCGACGTGAAGAAGGGCCTGCGCGAGCGCCGGATGACGGTGGCCCAGATCCTCGAACGGGCCGACCAGGAGGAGGCCGTGAGCCGGCTGAAGGTCTCCGACCTGCTCGAGGCCACCCCGGGGATCGGGAAGGTCCGCTCGGCCGCCATCATGGAGGAGATCGGCATCGCCCGCACGCGGCGGCTGCGCGGGCTCGGCGTGCACCAGCGCAAGGCGCTCATCGAGTACCTCGACCGCTGAGCCCGCCCGCCGGGCGCCGGGGGAGCGGGCGCCGGGGGACGGGCGCGATCCGGTAGATTGGGGTGTTCCCCACCCCGTTCCCAGGAGGTTTCCCGTGACTCCCGACGCGCCCCGCCCCGCGCGCCCGTCCCTGACCGTGCTCGCCGGACCCACGGCCGTCGGCAAGGGCACGGTCTCGACCTACGTCCGGGACCACTATCCGCAGGTGTGGCTGTCCGTGTCGGCGACCACCCGCGCCCCGCGCCCGGGAGAGGTCGACGGGGTGCACTACTTCTTCGTCTCCGACGAGCAGTTCGACGCCCTGGCCCGGGACGGGCAGCTGCTCGAGTGGGCGGTGGTGCACAACTCCCACCGCTACGGCACACTGCGCTCCACCGTGGAGCAGGCGCTGGCGGGCGGGCGCTGCGTGCTGCTGGAGATCGATCTGCAGGGCGCGCGGCAGATCCGCGGCACCATGCCGGAGGCCAACTTCGTCTTCCTGGCCCCGCCCAGCTGGGACGAGATGGTCGCCCGGCTGGTCGGCCGGGGCACCGAGACGCCCGAGGAACAGCGGGTCCGGCTCGAAACCGCTAAACTGGAGCTCGCGGCAGAGCCGGAGTTCGATCACACCGTCGTCAACGACAGCGTCGAGCGGGCCGCCGCCGAACTCGTGCAGCTCATGGGGGCCGACCCCGAGCAGGCATCCTGATACCCGTCCACCGCGTTTGGAGCAAGAGCTTGTCTACCCACACCGAAGGCATCATCAACCCGCCGATCGACGCCCTGCTGAAGAAGTCCGACTCCAAGTACGGGCTCGTGATCTTCGGCGCCCGGCGTGCCCGGCAGATCAATGCCTACTACTCGCAGCTGCACGAGGGGCTGTTCGAGTACGTCGGTCCGCTCGTCGACACGCAGCTCAACGAGAAGCCGCTGTCCATCTCCTTCCGGGAGATCGACGCGGGCCTCATCGAGGGCCGCCCGGTGGAGCACGCCGGGTTCGCCGAGAACGGCCAGCTCACCACGGAGGCGGACCTCGCCGCCGACGTCTTCGGCGCCGACTTCTTCGCCCAGGGCACGGAGGACGACTTCTCCGCCGGTGCGGCGTTCTCCGACGAGGCGACCGTGGACTTCTCCGCGGGCGAGTCCAGCACCCCGCTCGAGCCGCTGGGCGACCTGCCCGGCAGCGGCGAGGACAACCCGGTCAACGGGGCCGGTGACGCCGCCGACGCCGCCCCGGAGGAGCCGGGGCGGGAGCCCGGGGACCTCCAGGACCTGTGAGCCGCCCCCGGCCCGTCCGGCGGGGCGGCACGGCGTGAAGGTCGTCCTCGGCATCGGCGGGGGCATCGCCGCCTACAAGGCCGCGCTGCTGCTGCGGCTGTTCACCGAGGACGGCCACACGGTCGTGCCCGTGCCCACCGAGTCCGCGCTGCGCTTCGTGGGCGCCCCCACCTGGGAGGCCCTGTCCGGCCAGCGCGTCAGCACGGGGGTGTTCGAGCGGGTGGACGAGGTCAACCACGTCCACCAGGGGCAGAGCGCCGACCTCGTCGTCGTCGCCCCCGCCACCGCCGACCTGCTCGCGCGCGCGGCGCACGGACTGGCCGACGACCTGCTCACCACCACGCTGCTGGCCACCCGCGCCCCGGTGCTCTTCGCCCCGGCGATGCACACCGAGATGTGGCTGAACCCCGCCGTCCAGGCCAACGTGACCACCCTGCGCGGCCACGGGCACACCGTCCTGGAGCCCGCCGTGGGCCGCCTGACCGGCCCCGACTCCGGGCCCGGCCGGCTGCCCGAGCCGGAGGACATCCACGCCGCCGCCCTGCGCCTGGTCCGGGGCGGGCCGACGCCCGACGGGCCGCTGGCGGGCGCCCGGGTCCTGGTCAGCGCCGGCGGCACCCGCGAGCCGCTGGACCCGGTCCGCTTCCTCGGCAACCGCTCCTCCGGCAAGCAGGGCGTGGCGATCGCCGCCGCCGCCCGCGACGCCGGGGCGGAGGTCACCCTGGTGGCCGCCCACCTCGAGACCCCGGTCCCGGCCGGGGTGGAGGTCGTCCACGCCGGCACCGCCGAGCAGCTGCGCCGGGCGTGCGTGCGGGCGGCCGCGCGGGCCGACGTGGTGGTGATGGCCGCCGCGGTGGCCGACTACCGCCCGGCCCGGGTGGCCGACGCGAAACTGAAGAAGGCCGAGGACGGCACCGACCCGGTGCTCCAGCTGGTGCGCAATCCCGACGTCCTGCGCGAGCTCGTGGACCTGCGCAACACCGCCCGGCGCCGCCAGCTGCTCGTGGGCTTCGCCGCCGAGACCGGCGACGCCGAGACCGACCCGCTGACGTTCGGGCGCCGGAAGCTCGCACGCAAGGGCTGCGACCTGCTGGCCGTCAACCACGTGGGCGAGAACCTGGTCTTCGGCCAGGACACCACCTCCCTCACGGTGCTCAGCGCCGCCGGCGGCCCGGAGCAGGTGCTCGAGGGCCCCAAGGACGAGGTCGCCCGCGCTCTCGTGCAGCGGATCGCGCAGGACCTGGCCGGCGTCCGCGGCTGACCCCGGCCCGCCCTGCCGCGCCCGGTGCGGCAGGGCGGGCGCGTTCCGCCGTCCGGGGCGGACGGTAGTGTGGTCTCCCGTGAGCGAGACGACCCAGCACCTGAGACTGTTCACCTCCGAGTCCGTCACGGAGGGCCACCCCGACAAGATCTGCGACCAGATCAGCGACTCGATCCTCGACGACCTGCTGCGCCAGGACCCCGAGTCCTCCGTGGCGGTCGAGACGATGGTGACCACCGGGCTGGTCCACGTGGCCGGGGAGGTCAAGACCCGGGGCTACGTCGAGATCCCCAACGTGGTGCGCAAGACGCTGCTGGACATCGGCTACAACTCCTCGGTGCACGGCTTCGACGGAGAGTTCTGCGGGGTGTCGATCAGCGTGGGCGAGCAGTCCCCGGAGATCTACGAGGGCGTGTTCCAGTCCCTCGAGGTCCGTGAGGGCACCGCCCGCGACGCCCGGGACGCCCAGGGCGCCGGGGACCAGGGCATCATGTTCGGCTACGCCTCCGACGAGACCGAGGTGCTGATGCCGGCGCCGATCTTCATCGCCCACCGCCTCTCCGAGCAGCTCACCCGGGTCCGCAAGACCGCGGTGCTGCCCGGGCTGCGCCCGGACGGCAAGACCCAGGTCACCCTCGGCTACGACGGCCACCGCCCGGTCGCCGTGGACACCGTGGTGGTCTCCGCCCAGCACGTGGAGGGCTACGACCTCGACCAGCTGGCCTCGGACCTGCGCCAGTGCGTGATCGGCCCCGTGCTCGAGGAGACCGGCCTGGACCTGTCCGCGACCCAGCTGATCATCAACCCGGCCGGCAACTTCGTGCGCGGCGGGCCGGTGGGCGACGCCGGGCTGACCGGGCGCAAGATCATCGTGGACACCTACGGGGGGATGGCCCGCCACGGCGGTGGGGCCTTCTCGGGCAAGGACCCCTCCAAGGTCGACCGCTCCGCGGCCTACGCGATGCGCTGGGTCGCCAAGAACGTCGTGGCCGCCGGTCTCGCCGACCGCGTGGAGGTGCAGGTGGCCTACGCGATCGGGCGCGCCGCCCCGGTCGGGCTCTACGTGGAGACCTTCGGCACCGCGCACGTGGACCCGCTGCGGATCGAACGGGCCGTGCACGAGGTCTTCGACCTGCGCCCCCTGGCGATCATCGAGGACCTGGACCTCAAGCGCCCGATCTACGCGCGCACCGCCGCGCACGGGCACTTCGGCCGCACCGAGCCCGAGTTCACCTGGGAGCGCACCGACCGCGTCGCGGACCTCCGGTCGGCCGCCGGGCTCTGAGCATGACCCGGGAGGACGCCGAGGCCGCCGCGGAGGCCCCGCGGCAGCTGTCGCTCCTCTCGGGCTTCCCGCCGCGCCCGCCGCGGCCGGACACCAAGGGCGTGGGCGCGGCGCTGCTGGCCGAGCCCGACCCCGTGGCCCGGGTGCTGCTGGACACCCACGTCCCGCACCTGGACCGGGCCTTCGACTACGCCGTGCCCGCCGAGCTGGCGGACACGGCGGTGCCCGGTGCCCGGGTCAAGGTCGGCTTCGCGGGCCAGGAGCTGACCGGCTACGTGCTCGAGCGGGCCGCCGACTCGGAGGTGATGGCCCGGATCCAGCCGCTGCGCCGGGTGCTGTCCCCGCTGCCCGTGCTGACCCCGGAGATCGCCCTGCTCGCCGAGGACATCGCCGCGCGCGCGGCCGGCACCACCGCCGACGTCGTGCGGCTGGCGGTCCCGCCGCGGGTCGCCCGGGTGGAGAAGGAGGTCGAGCAGCGCCTGGCCGAGGCGCCGGGGCACTCGACCGGCCTGTCCCCGCACGTGCCCGGACCCTCCCACGACGCCGCCCTGGCGGACTACGCGGGCGGGCCGGAGTTCCTGGCCGAGCTCGGCGCCGGCGGTGCCCCGCGCGCCGTCGCCGAGGTGCTGCCCGCCCATCCCGCCCACGACTGGACGGACGTGCTGGCCGCCGCGATCGGTGCCGCCTGGCGGGCCGGGCGCGGGGCGGTGGCGGTCGTGGCCGACCAGAAGGCGCTGGCCCGGCTGGAGCGCTCGGTGGTGGACGAGATCGGCGCCGAGCACCTGGTGCGCCTGCACGCCGAGGACGGGCCCACCCCGCGCTACCGGGCGTTCCTCGCCGCGGCCACCGGCCAGGTCCGGGTGGTCCTGGGCACCCGCTCGGCCGCCTACGCGCCCGTGGACGACCTCGGGCTCGTGGCCTGCTTCGACGACGGCGACGAGAACCTCGTGGAGCAGCGCGCGCCCTACCAGCACGTGCGCGACGTGCTGCTGCTGCGGGCCGGGCGCAGCGGGTGCGGGGCGCTGTTCGCCGGGCACGCGGTCAGCCCCGAGGCCCAGCGGCTCGTCGTCTCCGGCTGGGCCCGGCGGCTGACCCCGGCGCGGGAGGTGCTGCGGGTGCACATGCCGCGGATCGTCTCGACCGCCGACTCCTTCCACGCCGCCCGGGACCCGCTGGCCTCCCGCGCCCGGCTGCCCGAGACGGCCTACCGGGCGGCCCGGGAGGGGCTGGAGCGGGGCCCGGTCCTGGTGCAGGTGGCCCGCGCCGGCTACGCCCCCCACCTGGCCTGCGAGCGGTGCCGGGAGCCGGCCCGGTGCACCGCCTGCGACGGCCCCCTCGGGGTGGTGTCCCGGCGCGGGGTGCCCCGCTGCGGCTGGTGCGGGCGCTCGGCGCACTCCTGGGCCTGCGCCGCGTGCGGGTCCCGGCGGATGCGCCTGGTCACCGTCGGGGCGCTGCGCACGGCCGAGGAGCTGGGGCGGGCCTTTCCCCAGGTGCCGGTCGTCGCGTCCTCCGGGGAGGCGGTGCGCGCGGAGGTCCCCGGCAGCCCGGCCCTGGTGGTGGCCACCCCGGGGGCGGAGCCGGTGGCGGAGGGCGGCTACGCGGCGGCGCTGCTGCTGGACGGCAACCAGATGCTCATGCGCCCGGCCCTGCGCGCGGCGGAGCAGACGCTGCGCCGGTGGTTCAACGCCGCGGCGCTGGTCCGCCGGGCACGGGACGGCGGGGTCGTGGTGGTCACCGCCGAGCACGAGAGCGCCGTGGGGGCGCTCGTGCGCTGGGACCCGGCCGGCCACGCCGAGCGGGAGCTCGTGGAGCGCCAGGCCCTCGGGCTGCCGCCCGCGGTGCGCTCGGCGGCGCTGACCGGGCCCGCGGCGGCGGTCGCGGCGTTCCTGGCCGACCTCGAGCTGCCGGCCGCGGTGCGGGTGATCGGGCCCACCCCGCTGGAGGACCACGTGGCGGGTCCGGACGGGGAGCCGGCCCCGCACCGGGCGCTGCTGTTCTTCGGCTACGGCGTGGCCGGGGAGGTGACCCGGCGGCTGCGGGCGGCCCGCGCCCAGGCCTCCGCGCTGCGCAAGCACCCGCCGGTGCACGTGCGCTGCGACGTCACCGACCTGCTCTAGCGCTGTCCCGCGCGAGCGCTGCCCTGCACCGGCGCCGGCCCGACGCGCGGCGGGCCCGTCCCCGCACGGGTCCTTCGGGCACGCCCCGGGCGGGCCCGGTCACAGCGAGCGCTTCTCGAACAGCGCGGCGGTGCCGATGCCCCCGGCGGAGCTGATCATCGCCAGCAGCAGGCTGCCCTCCGGCAGGTCGCGGGCCCGCGCGAGCAGACGGACCACGGACACCGCCCCGGAGGCCCCGTAGGCGTGCCCGAGGGCCAGGGCGCCGCCGTCGGCGTTGAGCACGTCCTCGTCCACGCCGAGCAGGTCGGTGCAGGCCAGCACCTGCCCGGCGAAGGCCTCGTTGAACTCCACGGCGGCCAGCCGGTCGGCGGGCACGTGCTGGGCGCCCAGCAGCTCCCCGGCGGCCACGGCCGCGCCGAGCCCGAGCCGGGCCGGGTCCACCCCCACGGTCGCCGCGCCGCGGAAGGCGAGCCCGGTGCGCAGGCCCAGCTCCCGCGCCGTGGCCGGGAGGGCGACCAGGGCGGCGGCCGCCCCGTCCGCGTCGGCGCAGGAGTTGCCGGCCGTCACGGTCCCGCCGCGGGCGAAGGCGGCGGGAAAGCGGGCCAGCAGGGCCGCGTCCAGCCGCGGCCGCGGGCCGTTGTCGGCGTGCACGCTCCCGCGCGGGCCGGTCACCGCGACCAGCTCGTCGTCGAACACCCCCGCGCCCGCGGCGGCGAGCGCCCGCCGGTGGCTGCGCAGGGCGTAGGCGTCCTGCCGGGCCCGGCCGATCCCGTGCTCCCCGGCGACCGTCTCCGCCGCCGGTCCCATGTCGGGGTCGCCCAGGTGCTCGGGGGCGAAGCGGGCCCGGCGGTAGAACTCCACGTGGCCGTCCACCTGCCGCCGTCCGCGCAGGGGCGCGGTGCTGATGCTCTCGGCCCCGCCGGCCAGGAAGGCCCGTCCGGCACCCGCCCGGGCGAGCCGGCAGGCCAGCACCACGGCGTCCAGCCCGGAGCCGCACTGCCGGTCCACGGTCAGCCCCGGCACGGACAGGGGCAGACCGGCCTCGAGGGCGGCGAGCCGGGCGAGATTGCCGCCGGCGCCCACGGCGTTGCCGACCACGACGTCGGAGAGCTGCCGGGGGTCCACTCCGGAGTCCTCCACGAGGCGGCGCAGCACCGGGGCCAGGAGCCGGTGGACGGGCACCCCGTCCAGCAGGGTCCCGGCGCGGGCCAGGGGCGTGCGCCGGCCCAGCAGCAACAGGGGATCGGCCACCCCGGCGGCGGGCTCAGCCGAGCGGCCGGACACGGTGGTCTCCGTCGACGACCCAGTCTCGCAGCAGCCGGCGGCTGAGCTTGCCGTGGCCGGTGAGGGGGAGCCCGCCGAGCTCGACGTAGTGCCGGGGGCGCTGGGGCGGGGCCAGCCGCGCCGCCGCGGCCTCCCGGAGCCGGCCCGGGCGCACCCCGCCGGGGCCGGGGACGATGCCGGCCACCACCCGCTGCCCGCGGGAGCCGTCCGGCACCCCGGTCACCACCGCCTCGGCCACTCCGGGCACCGCGGCCAGGGCCGCCTCGACCTCCTGCGGGTAGACGTTGTGCCCGCCGGTGACGACCATGTCCGAGAGCCGGCCCAGCACGTGCAGCTGCCCGCCGCGCAGGACGCCCTGGTCCCGCACCGTGGCCATGCCGCCCAGCTCGCCGAAGGCCTGACCGTCGTCGCCCCACAGGTAGCCGTCGCAGACCAGCTCCGAGCGCACGCACACGGTACCGGGCACCCCCTCCGGCACCGGACGGCCGGCGTCGTCGAGGACGGCCAGCGCCACCCCCGGAAAGGCGGGGCCCACCCCGGTGCCGGTCGGCACGGCGGGCTCCCCGGGGCCGTGCCGGCGGGCGGCGACGAAGCCGAGCTCGGCGGCGCCGTAGTACTCCCAGACGGTCGCCCGGGGGGCCCAGCGGCGCACCGCGTCCAGCGTGCGCCCGTCCAGGGCCTGCCCGGCGCTCACGACCGCGATGAGCCCGGCGGCGTCGGCGCCGGCGGCGAGGCCGCGCTCCGCGAGGATCCGCAGCACGGCGGGCACCCCGACCAGGCGGGTGACGCCCCGGCCGGTGATCTCGGCGTGGGCGGCGGCGACGTCGAGGCGCGGCAGGGTGTGGAAGGCGACCCCGGCCCAGAGGCACTCGGAGAGGGTATAGAGGTTCAGGCTCGCCGACAGCGGTCCCGGGGCCAGCACGCGGTCCCCGGGACACAGGCCGAAGCAGCCGGTGGAGGCCTCGAAGGAGCGCTGCCAGGAGCGCCGGCTGCGGCTGAAGGCCTTGGGCACGGCGGTGGTGCCCGAGGTCAGGCCGATCAGGAAGGCGGAGTCCGGGTCCCCGTCACGCAGCCGCGCCGGGACGGGAGCCGCGGGCAGCC
Source organism: Kocuria oceani (assembly GCF_029524215.1). Taxonomy (NCBI): domain Bacteria; kingdom Bacillati; phylum Actinomycetota; class Actinomycetes; order Micrococcales; family Micrococcaceae; genus Kocuria; species Kocuria oceani. The sequence continues at coordinate 203,147 of NZ_JARAMH010000007.1, forward strand.
GGGCCGCCAGGCGCCGCCGCACCGCCTCGGCCCGCTGCCGGGGGCCGAGGGGGTCCAGCACGGCGCACACCCGCTCCTCGGCCACCCCGGCCGCCCACCGGACGGCGAAGTCCACGCCGTTGCCCTGCCGCAGGAGGCCCGTGGGCTCGCCCGAGGCGGCCAGCGCCGCAGCCCGGGCGCGCAGCCGCCCCCAGCTCAGCTGCTCGGGGCCGCACACCACGGCGGGCTCGTCCGGGCGCTGCCGGGCCCAGCGCGACACACGGTCCAGGAACGGCATCCCCTCATCCTAGGGCCCGGTCCGTCACGGTCCCGGAGGTCTTGGCCTGCGCCCTCCGGTGTGGTGGGGTGGGACCGAGCGGCAGTGCCGCCGCCGTCGTCCGGGGAGGTCACCGTGGGAGAAGAGGTCCGTTCCCGCAGCTACACGCGCGAGGAGCGCCAGCGCTACCGGGAGAAGGTGCGGCAGGACCTCGACGTCTTCGAGCTCATGCTGCACCGCAGCTCCTTCGAGTTCGACCGCCCCATGACGGGGCTGGAGATCGAGCTGAACCTCGTCGACGAGCACTTCGAGCCCTCCTTCCACAACGCCGAGGTCCTCGCCGCCATCGCCGACCCCGGCTACCAGACCGAGCTCGCCCAGTACAACATCGAGCTCAACGTCCCCCCGCGCCCGCTGCCCGGGCGCGCCGCGCTCGAGCTCGAGGAGGAGCTGCGCGCCTCGCTCAACGCCGCCGACGCCCGCGCCCGGGAGACCGGCTCGCGGATCATGGCCATCGGGATCCTCCCGACGCTCCGGCCCGAGCACTACGAGCGGGAGTGGATCAGCGCCAACAACCGCTACAGCGCGCTCAACGACTCCATCTTCGTGGCCCGCGGGGAGGACATCCGCCTGGACCTCGAGGGACCGGACGGGGAGCGGGTCGACGCCTACTGCGACTCCATCGCCCCCGAGTCGGCGTGCACCAGCGTCCAGCTGCACCTGCAGGTCGCCCCCACCGGCTTCGCCGCCCACTGGAACGCCGCCCAGGCGCTGTCCGCCGTGCAGGTCGCGCTCGCGGCCAACAGCCCCTACTTCTTCGGCCGGCGCCTGCACGCGGAGACCCGGATCGCGCTGTTCCAGCAGTCCACCGACACCCGGCCGATCGAGCTGAAGAACCAGGGGGTGCGGCCACGGGTGTTCTTCGGCGAGCGCTGGATCACCTCGATCTTCGACCTGTTCGAGGAGAACGTCCGCTACTTCCCGGCGCTGCTGGCCGACTGCTCCGACGAGGACCCGGCCGCCGAGCTGGCCGCGGGACGGGCCCCGCGCCTGGCCGAGCTGCGGCTGCACAACGGGACGATCTACCGGTGGAACCGCCCGATCTACGACGTCGTCGGCGGCGTGCCGCACCTGCGGGTGGAGAACCGGGTGCTGCCGGCGGGACCCACGATCGCCGACGTGCTGGCCAACGCCGCGTTCTACTACGGCGCGGTGCGCGTCCTGGCCCGGCAGGAACGCCCGGTGTGGACACGGATGAGCTTCGCCGCCTGCGCGGAGAACTTCGAGCGCGCGGCGCGGGACGGGATCGACGCCCGCCTGTACTGGCCCGGCGCCGGCGAGCTGTGCGTCGACGAGCTCGTGCTGCGCCACCTGCTGCCCCTGGCGCACCAGGGCCTGGAGGAGTGGGGCGTGGCCCCGGAGGTCCGGGAGCGCTACCTCGGCATCATCGAGGCCCGGTGCGTGGCCGGGGTCAACGGGGCCACCTGGCAGACGCAGGCGGTCCAGCGCCTCGAGGCCCAGGGCGCCGACCGGCCCACCGCGCTGCGCGGCATGCTCGCCCGCTACGCCCGGCACATGGCCCGCAACGAGCCCGTGCACACCTGGCCGCTGCCCTGAGCCCGGCCGCGGCGGGACCCGCTCACCGGCGGGTCGAGCGCCGCTCGTGCACGCCCCGGGCCACGGCCAGCAACTCCCGGGCCGAGTCCGCCCAGGACCACGCCCGGGCCCGCTCCAGCCCCGCCAGCGCCTGCGCCCGGGCCCGGGCCGGGTCCTCCAGCGCCCGGACCGCCGCGGCGAAGCAGGCGTCGTCGTCGGGGGCGGCGTAGGCGGCGGCCTCCCCGGCGACCTCCCGGAAGATCGGCAGGTCGCTGCACACCACCGGCGTCCCGGCCGCCATCGCCTCGACCACGGGCAGCCCGTAGCCCTCGGCCCGCGACGCCGTCAGCAGCGCCGCCGCCCGCCCCAGCAGGGCGGCGTACTCGGTGTCGTCCACCCCGTCGTGGAACACCACGCGCGCCCCCGCCGGGACCAGGGCCTCCAGCTGCGCCCGCCGGGCGGGGGAGATGCGCGAGAGCAGGTGCAGCTCGTACCCGGGCAGCCGCCCCGCCGCGCGCACCAGGGTCTCCACGTTCTTGTAGGGCAGGAACGAGCCCATGTACAGCAGCAGCCGCCCCCGCCGCGGCAGCCGCGCCAGGGCCTGCTCCGGGGGCAGCACCGCACCGGGCGGGGCGGCGTTGGGCACCACGTGCACCGGGCGCCGGGTGAGCCGGTGGGCGGCCATGAGCTCCCGGGTGGTCCGCGAGACGGTGACCACGGCGTCGGCGCGGTCCAGCAGCACCCGCTGCGGCCACCACGCCCGGTGGTAGGCCCGCCAGCCCGCGCGCACCGCCGCGGGCAGGTCTCCGGGCGGGGTGGGGTGGTCGTAGTAGATCAGGTCGTGCAGGGTCAGGATGAGCCCGTGCCGCCGTCCCGCCGAGCCCATGGTCTGCATGGGGGAGAACACGACGTCCGGCGCGTACCGGTTGAGCACCAGCGCCGTGGCGGCCTCCGACGCCGAGACCGGGGAGGGCCCCCGCACGTGCGGGACCTCCGGCAGCATGCCCAGCTGCCGCGGATCGCTCACCAGCACCGCCAGCTCCAAGTCCGGCGTGCTCCCGGCCAGCCCGGCCATCGCCTCGATCAGCCCGGCCCCGTAGCGGCTGATCCCGTCGTGCCGCCCGATCCGCGTGTAGCGGGCGTCCATCAGCAGCCTCACCGGCTCCGCCCCCGCCGCACGATCCGCTGCAGCCCCGTGAACGGCGCGGTGGACGGCCCCGTGTCCGGGCCCGCGAGGTCGGCCGCGGGCAGCTGCTCGTGCAGCTCCACCGGCTCCGGGGCCGGGGAGGTCAGGAACTCGTGGACCAGCTCCGCCGTGCGCGCCGGCGCCTCGTAGTGGATCAGGTGCCCCACGCCCTCCAGCACCTCCAACCGGTGCCGGGGCACCCACGAGGCCATCCGCCGCTGCGCCGCCACGGAGCCCAGCGGGTCCTCCGCCCCCACCACCAGCAGCGTCGGCATCCCCAGCTGCATCGCCACCTCCGCCACCGTGTGCGAGACCGACGCCTCGTAGGCCTCCAGCAGCACGTCCCGGTCCGCGAACGCCGAGAAGTACGCCCGGTGCTGATGGCGCACGTAGCCGCGCACCCGCGGATCCCGCGACGTGGTCATCACCGACGTCATCGCATCCGTCATCCACCAGCTCGACAGCAGCCGCCGCCCCAGCCGCCGCGGCAGCACCCGGCCCAGCCGGTAGTAGCCCACGGTCAGCCGGCTCAGCAGCGCCTGCCCGCCCTCCAGCGCCGGCTCACAGATCGGGTTGACCAGCACCAGCCGCTCCACCATCCCCGGGTGCGCCGCGGCGAAGTGGGCGGCCACCACCGACCCGAACGAGTGCCCCAGCACCACGATGCCGCGCCGGCCTCCGCCCTCGCGCACCGTCCCGACGGTGAGCTCCTCCACGAAACGGCGCAGGAAGTCCACGTACCCCGCCACGTCGTGACGCCGGTCCGGGAAGCGCTCCGAACGCCCGAACCCCGGCAGGTCCGGCACCACCACGTGGTACCGCGAGCGCAGCCGGTCGGCCAGCAGCTGCAGCCCGTGGTGGTCCCCCCGGAACCCGTGCACCATCACCAGCAGCGGTTTGGGCGCCCGGTCGACGTCGTAGAACCAGTAGCGCACCTTGTGCCCGTCCAGCACCAGGCTGCGCCGCTCCGCGTACGGGGTCTCCACCGCACTGCCCGGCACCCCCTCGCCCGGCCCCGCGTCCCGCGCGCCGGTCCCTGCCGCCATGATGTCCTCCCTGAGAGGCCCGCGAGCACCCGGTGCGCCCCGGCCCGCTGTCGATGCTAGCGGCTGCGCCCCGGCGCTCGCGGGCCGGGCGCGGGGGCCGCTGGGCTAGGATGGGACGGATTCCACCACCGTCGGCGCACCGCCGGGTCCCTGTGATGCCCGGGTGCGCCCACGCGACCGCCCGCCGCCCGCTCCCTGGCCGGCGGCGGTCCACCACCGCGAAGGCGAGGACCGTGACCGAACAGCAGCACACGACCGAGAGCACCGGATACGACTTCCGCGCCATCGAGGCGGCGTGGCCGTCGTTCTGGGCGGAGCAGAAGGTCTACGAGCCGCTCGACGACGGCTCCCGGGAACGGCGCTACGTGCTCGACATGTTCCCGTACCCCTCGGGGGACCTGCACATGGGCCACGCCGAGGCGTTCGCCATGGGCGACGTCGTGGCCCGGTACTGGCGCCAGCGCGGCTACGACGTGCTGCACCCGATCGGCTGGGACTCCTTCGGGCTGCCGGCCGAGAACGCCGCCATCAAGCGCGACGCGCACCCGGCGGAGTGGACCTACGCCAACATCGAGACGCAGAAGGCCTCGTTCCAGCGCTACGCCATCAGCGCGGACTGGACCCGGGAGATCCACACCTCCGACCCCGAGTACTACCGGTGGACGCAGTGGCTGTTCCTGCAGTTCCACGCCAAGGGCCTGGCCTACCGGAAGAACTCCCCGGTCAACTGGTGCCCCAAGGACCAGACGGTGCTGGCCAACGAGCAGGTCGTCAACGGCGCGTGCGAGCGCTGCGGCACCCCGGTGACGAAGAAGGCCCTGAACCAGTGGTACTTCAAGATCACCGACTACGCGGACCGCCTGCTCGACGACATGGCCGCGCTCGAGGGCCACTGGCCCGAGCGGGTGCTGGCCATGCAGCGGAACTGGATCGGCCGCTCCGAGGGCGCCCACGTGCGCTTCGCCATCGAGGGCGCCGGCGAGGACGGGTCCGACCGCGAGGTCACCGTGTTCACGACCCGCCCCGACACCCTCCACGGCGCCACGTTCTTCGTGGTCGCCGCCGACGCCGAGCTGGCCGGAGAGATCGTCGCCCCGGAGCACGCCGAGGAGCTGGCCTCCTACCGCGAGCAGGTCAAGGCGCTGTCCGACATCGAGCGCCAGGCCACCGACCGGCAGAAGACCGGCGTGTTCCTGGGCCGCCACGCGGTGAACCCGCTGACCGGGGCGAAGCTGCCCGTGTGGGCCGCCGACTACGTGCTCGCCGACTACGGCACCGGCGCGATCATGGCCGTGCCCGCCCACGACCAGCGCGACCTCGACTTCGCCCGCACCTTCGACCTGCCCGTGCGCGCGGTCCTGGACACCGGCGAGGAGGACCCGGCCGTGACCGGGATCGCCACCACGGGCGAGGGCACCCTGATCAACTCCGGCGAGCTGGACGGGCTGGAGAAGGCGCAGGCCATCGAGCGGGCCATCTCCATCGTGGAGGCCGCCGGCACCGGCAACCGGCAGGTCAACTTCCGGCTGCGCGACTGGCTGCTGTCCCGGCAGCGCTTCTGGGGCGCCCCCATCCCGATCGTGCACTGCCCGGCCTGCGGGGAGGTGCCCGTGCCCGAGGAGCAGCTGCCCGTGCGCCTGCCCGACGACCTGCGCGGCGAGCAGCTCGCGCCCAAGGGCCGCTCCCCGCTGGCCGCGGCCGAGGACTGGGTCAACGTCGAGTGCCCCGCCTGCGGAGGGCCGGCCCTGCGCGACACCGACACCATGGACACGTTCGTGGACTCCTCCTGGTACTACCTGCGCTTCGCGTCCCCCAACGACGAGAACGCCGCGTTCGACCTCGAGCAGACCCGCAGGTGGCTGCCCGTGGACCAGTACGTGGGCGGGGTGGAGCACGCGATCCTGCACCTGCTCTACTCCCGGTTCTTCACCAAGGTCCTGCACGACCTCGGGCTGGTGGACTTCACCGAGCCGTTCAAGGCGCTGCTGAACCAGGGGCAGGTGCTCAACGGGGGCAAGGCGATGTCCAAGTCCCTGGGCAACGGCGTGGACCTGGGGGAGCAGCTGGACGAGTTCGGCGTCGACGCCGTGCGGCTGACCATGGTCTTCGCCTCCCCGCCCGAGGACGACGTGGACTGGGCGGACGTGTCCCCGCAGGGCTCACAGAAGTTCCTGGCCCGGGCCTGGCGCCTGGCCCAGGACGTGACGAGCGCGCCCGGCGCCGACCCGGCCTCCGGGGACCAGGGCGTGCGCCGCGCCGCCCACCGGGCCGTGGACGACGCCGCGCAGCTGCTGGACGCGGGGAAGTTCAACGTGGTCGTGGCCAAGACCATGGAGCTGGTCAACGTGGTCCGCAAGGCCATCGACTCCGGCTGCGGCCCGGCCGACCCGGCCGTGCGGGAGGCCGTCGAGGCCGTCGCGGTGGTCCTCTCGCTCGTGGCCCCGTACACCGCCGAGGACATGTGGCACACCCTGGGCCACGAGGGCTCCGTCGTCGTGGCCGGCTGGCCCGAGGTCGACCCGGCCCTGCTGGTGGACGACACCGTGACCGCCGTGGTGCAGATCAAGGGCAAGGTCCGGGACCGGCTCGAGGTCCCCGCGGACATCGCCGAGGACGCGCTGCGCGAGCTCGCCCTGGCCTCGGAGACGATCCGCCGGCAGCTGGGCGACGCCGAGATCCGCAAGGTGATCGTGCGCGCGCCCAAGCTGGTGAACATCGTCGCCTGACCCGGCCCCCGTCGGGTCAGACCGCGGCCGGCGGGTCGCGGACGTGACCGACGACGCCGGGGCGCCGCCCGCCCGCGCCGCGGTCGTGCAGCGCCCCGCGGCGCGGCCCGGTTGCCGCGCGGTCCGCGGCCGGCGCTGACCCGGCACCCGCCCTCCCCAGGCGCGGGCCTGCCGCGGGCGGTCCCCACCGAGCCCACGACCGGCCCCGCGGTCCCTCCGTCCGGGGTGGGCTGGAGCCATGACCGGCACCGTGTCCCGCGGACGAGACCGCGCACCCTCCGCCCCGCCCGACCCGACCTCCTCCGGGCACCCGGGCCTGCCCAGCCTGCCCGCCGAGCGGCTGGCCGCGCTCCTCGCCGAGACCGGGGCCGGCGCGCGCCCCGCGCCGGGGCCCGGTCCGGACGACGGGGCCGCGACGCGCGCGGACCCGGACGCCGGGGCCGGCACCGACGGCGGACGAGGAACCGGCGCCGGCGGGGACATGTCGGAGCCCCGCCGGCGCGGTGCGGACGCGACCGCCCGGCCGGACCCGGCCCACCGCTGGGAGACCGCCGCGCGGACCCGGGTCCCGCGGTCCCTGCTCGTGCTCGCCGCCGCCGCGGTGGCCGGGCTCGGGTGGGCGGTCCTCGGCCCCGGAGCCCCCGGGGAGGACGCCGGCGCGGGCGGGGAGCTCGCCCTCGCCGAGATCGGGGTCTCCGGGGATCCCACGCCGTCCACGGGCAGTCCCGCTCCGGTGGCCGGCGGCGCCCCCGGAGGAAGAGCGGGGCCGGCGGCCTCCACGGCCCCCGGGAGTGACGGATCCCTGCGCGTGCACGTCGCCGGGGAGGTGGCCCGGCCCGGTGTCGTGGAGCTCGCGCCCGGGGCCCGGGTGGTGGACGCGGTCGAGGCCGCGGGCGGGCTCACGGACGCCGCGGCGGACTCGGTGAACCTCGCCGCGCCGCTGACCGACGGCCAGCAGGTGCTCGTCCCGGACGAGGGCGCGGTGCCCCCGGCGGACACCCCGGTGCAGCCCCCGGCCCCGGTCGCGGGCGCGACGGGCGCCGCCGCGGCCGGCGGCTCCGGCGCCTCGGCCCCCGGCGGCACCCTGGACCTCAACACCGCCACCGCCGCGGAGCTGGAGGCCCTGCCCCGGGTCGGTCCGGTGCTGGCCGGACGGATCGTGGAATTCCGCGACCAGCACGGCGGCTTCGCCGCGACCACCGATCTCGACGCCGTGCCCGGCATCGGCCCCACCCTGCTGGAGGCCCTGCTCCCGCTGGTGACCGTGTGAGGGGCCCCGCCGCCCGCTGGGCGCGCGCCCTGGAGCACCAGGAGCACCGCGACGCCCGTGCTCCGGGCCGCACGTGGGACCTCCGGCTCGTCCCCGCCGCCGTGGGCGCCTGGCTCACCGGCCTGCTCGGCACCCACCTCACCCCGGCGGGCACCGCGGCCGCGGCGGGCGGGTACCTCGCCGCGCTGGTCCTGGCCGCAGTCCTCCTCCGGACCGTCCTCGCCCGGACCAATCTCGCCCGGACCAATCTCGTCCGCACCCATCTCGTCCGGGGCGGTCTCGGCCGGAGCGGGGTCCGTGTCCCGCCGACCGTCCGGCCGGACCGGGCGCCGCACGGGCCGCCCTGGTCGAGCTTCGCGCTCAGCGCCCTGGCGATGACCGCCGTGCTGCTCAGCGCCTCCGCCGACCGGCACACCGGCACCTCCGGCGCCCTGGGCGAGGCCCTGGCCGGCGGAGGGACCCTGGTCGTGACCGCCGACGTGGCCGAGGGACCCCGCCCGTGGACCGCCCCCGCGGCAGGTCCCGCCGGGGAGGACCGCACCGGCGTGGTGCTCGAGCTCGTCCTGCACGAACTCACCCACCGCGGCCGCACCGGTCCCGCCGAGGCCACGGTCACCGTCTTCGCCGACGGCCCCGCCTGGTCCGCGCTGACTCCCGGCCGGCGGATCACCGCGGCGCTCGTGGCGGCCGGCGACCCGGCCCCCGGGCCCCCGACCCTGCGCGCCGCCGCCCCGCCCACCGTCCTCCCGGCGGCCCCGCCCACGGCGCGGGACCGGGTGCGGGAACGCTTCGTGCTCAGCACCGCGGCGCTCGGCCCCGACGCCGCCGGGCTGCTCCCCGGCATGACCTTCGGCGAGCGCTCCGGGCTCGGCGAGGAGCTGGAGCAGGCGATGCAGGACACCGGGCTCACCCACCTGACCGCCGTCTCGGGGTCCAACTGCGCGCTCGTCACGGTCCTGGCCGGCCACGCCGCGCTGGTCCTCGGCGCCCGCCGCCGCACCTGCCTGCTCACCGGCCTCGGAGCCCTGGGCGCCTTCGTGCTCCTCGTGGGACCCGACCCCTCCGTGCTGCGCGCCGCGACCATGGGCGGGCTGGCCGCGCTCGGTCTGCTGACCGGGCGCACCGCCGTGTCCCTCGCCACCCTCTCCGGCGCTGTGCTCGTCCTCGTCGTGCTGCACCCGGCCCTCGCCGCCGAGTACGGCTTCGTCCTGTCCGTGCTGGCCACCGCGGGGATCGTCGTCACCGCCCGGCCGCTGACCCGGTGGCTCGGCCGGTGGATGCCGGACGCGCTGGCGCTCACGGTCGCGGTCCCGGCCACGGCCCAGCTGTGGTGCGCGCCGGTGCTCGTGCTGCTGCAGCCCGCCGTGCCCGTCTACGCCCTGGTCGCCAACGTCGTCGCCGCCCCGGTCGTGCCGGCGGTGACCGTGTGCGGGCTCGCGGGGCTGCTGGCGCTGCACCTGCCGGCGGGGGAGACCGCGGCCCTCCTGCCGCTCACGGTGGGCGGCTGGGGCACGCTGCTGATCGCCGGGACCGCCCGCACCCTGGCCGCGGCCCCCGGCGCCCTGGCCCCGTGGCCGGACGGCGTCCCCGGAGCCGTGCTGATGGCCGCGGCGAGCGCGGCTGCCGTGGGGGCCGTGCACCTGGTGGACGTGCGGCGGCGCCGCCCCCGGCCCGTGGCGGGCGCCCTGCGCGGGGGACCGGCGCCTCCGGCGGTGCCGGAGCAGCACTGGCGGGACCGCGACCGCCGGCGGCGCCGGCGGCGCACGGCGACGGCGGCGCTGCTGCTGCTCCTGCTGGCCGTGCTGGCCCTGCGCGCCCTCACGGACGCCCGCCGCCCGGCACCCCCGTGGGAGGCGGTGCTGTGCGACGTGGGGCAGGGCGACGCCGTGCTGCTGCGGACGGCCCCCGGGCGGGCCGTGCTGGTCGACACGGGCCCGGACCCGCGGGCGCTCCAGCGGTGCCTGGAGGACAGCGGGGTGGAGCACCTCGACCTGCTGGTCCTCACCCACGCCCACGCCGACCACACCGGGGGACTGGCCGCCGTGGCGCGGCTCGGGGGTGCGGCGGAGGTCTGGTACGGCACCGCCGACCCCGACCCGCCGCCGGAACTGGGGGAGGAGCTGCCCGGCGTGGCGGCCCACCGCCCCCCACCCGGGCAGACCCGCACCGTGGGAGGCCTGCGCCTGACCGTCCTCGCCCCACCGGCCGCCCCGCGCCGTTGGGGCGGCGCGTCCTCCGCCGAGGAGAACAACGCCTCCCTGGTGCTGCGCGCCGAGCTCACCGGGGCGGACGGGAGCGCGACGTCCTGGCTGCTCGCCGGCGACCTCGAGGAGCAGGGAGCCCGGTCCCTGCTGCGCTCCGCCGGGGCGCAGCTGGACGTGGACGTGCTCAAGATCTCCCACCACGGCGCCCGCAACGGCGGGACCGCGATCATCGACGCGGCCACCCCGGCGCTGGCAGTGGTCTCGGTGGGCCGGGACAACGACTACGGACACCCGCACCCGCAGATCCTGGGCCACCTCCGGGACGCCGGGGTGCCGCTCGTGCGCACCGACCAGCACGGCAGCGTGCGCCTGCTGCGGGAGGGCGCCCGGCTGCGCGCGCTGCCCGTCGGCGGCTAGCGCGGGGGACGCCCGGTCCCCTCCCGGGCCCTCCCTGCCCCGGGGCGCCGGGCGGCGTCAGCCGGCGCGGATCACCTTGTGCGGTGCGGCCTGGGCCACCGGCTTGATGGTGACGGTGTCCAGGTCCACGTGGTGGGGCAGCTCCACGGCGAAGGCGCAGACCTCGGCCACGTCCGCCGCGGTCAGGGGCCTCTCGACGCCTGCGTACACCGCCTCCGCGGCCTCCTGGTCCCCGCCCAGTCGGTTGAGGGAGAACTCCTCCGTGTGCACCAGGCCCGGGGCGATCTCCACCACGCGCACGTTGTGCTCGGCCTCCTCCAGGCGCAGCGCCTCCGTCATGGCCCGCTCGGCGAACTTCGCCGCGTTGTAGCCCGCCCCGCCCTCGTAGGCCCGGTGGGCGGCCAGGGAGGTGAGGTTCAGCACCGTGCCCTCGCCGTTGCCCCGCAGCGCCGGCAGGAACGCCCGGGTGATCCGCATCGTGCCCAGGACGTTGACCTCGTACATCCAGGCCCAGTCCTCCGTGCTCGCGTCGGCCACCCGGTCCGTGCCGCGGGCCCCGCCGGAGATGTTCAGCAGCGCGTCCACCCGACCCTGCTCGGCGAGCACCTGCTCCCGCAGGGCCTCCACCTCGGCGTCGACGGTGATGTCGCACGGGGCCGGCACGGCCCCGGTCTCCCGGGCCAGGGCCTCCAGGCGCTCGGCGCGGCGGGCCACCGCGTAGACGGTCCAGCCGGCGGCGCGGAGCCGGCGGGCGGTGGCCTCCCCGATCCCGGTCGAGGCCCCGGTGACGACCGCGACCTTCCCGGTGTGCGTGCCGGTGCTGTGCTCTTCGGTGCTCGTGTTCTGCGTCATGGACCCCACGCTAGCGAGCCGCGGGGCCGATCGGGGACCGCGGCGCGATGTCGGCCGAGGCCGGGTCACCACCGGGTCGCCGTCGAACCTCCGGTGTCCCGGCCCCGTGAGAAACTGGGGGCGACCCCACCCGCGGCCGTCCGGCCGCCAGCACAGGAGGACGCGGCCATGACCCCAGCACGGCGCCCCGCACCCGCCGCCGGCCCCACCTGGCGCGACGTCGAACCGGCCCCGCTCGTCCTGCTCACCGGCCCGGAGGACTACCTCGCCGCCCGCGCCCGCGACCGGGTCCGTGACCTCCTCAAGGACAGCCGCGGTCCCGTGGAGCTCTCCACGGTCGACGCCGCCGCCTACGCCCCCGGCCAGCTCGCCGCCCTGGCCAGCCCGTCCCTGTTCGACGACGCCAAGCTGATCCACGTCTCCAACCTCGCGGCCATGAACGACGACTGCCTGGCCGACGGCCTCGCCTACGTCCAGGCCCCGGACCCGGAGGTCGTCGTGCTGTGGGAGCACAGCGGCGGCAACCGCGGCAAGAAGCTGCTCGACGCGCTCAAGGCCGCCGGCGCCGCCGTGGTGGAGTGCAAGCCCCTGAAGAACGACCGCGACAAGTCCGAGTTCATCGTCACGGAGTTCCGCACCCACCGCCGCCGGATCGAGCCGGACGCCGCCCGGGCCCTGGCGGCGGCGGTCGGCAGCAGCACGGCGGAGCTCGCCGCCGCGTGCGCGCAGCTGCTCTCGGACGGGCCGGAGAGCATCACCTTCGACGACGTCGAGAAGTACTACGGCGGCCGGGTCGAGGCCACCGCGTTCAAGGTGGCCGACGCCGCCCTGGCCGGCCGCGCGGAGAACGCCCTCAAGCTCTGGCGCCAGGCCCTGGACACCGGCGTGGACCCCGTGCCCATGGTGGGGGCGCTGGCCGCGAAACTGCGCACGATCGCGCAGGTGCACGGCACCCGCGGAGGCGCCGGCCAGCTCGCGCAGCGGGTCGGCGCCGCCCCGTGGCAGGTCGAGCGGGCACAGGAGGAGGCGCGCCGCTTCTCCGAGGAGGACCTGGTGCGCGCCCTGCGGGCGCTGGCCGAGGCCGACGCCCAGGTGAAGGGGGAGGGGCGGGACCCGGCCTACGCCGTGGAGCGGGCGATCACCACGATCGCGCTGTCCGGGCGCCGCTGAGCCGCCGGCGGCGGCCGCGCCCGGTGACGGGTCCCCGGTGGCCGCCCGGGCACGACGGAGGCCCCGTCCCTGCGCGGGACGGGGCCTCCGGTGCGGCGGTCGCGGGACCGCGGATCAGATCTTGGCGACCAGCTTGGCCAGACCGGACTTCTTGTTGGCCGCGTTGTTCTTGTGCAGCACGCCCTTGCTGACGGCCTTGTCGAGCTTGCGGGAGACGACGCGCAGCGCGTCCTGGGCGGTCTCCTTGTCCGAGGCGCTGACGGCCTCGTCGACGCGGCGGACGAGGGTCTTCAGCTCGGACTTGTACGCGTTGTTGCGCAGGCGCGCCTTCTCGTTCGTGAGGTTGCGCTTCTTCTGGGACTTGATGTTGGCCACGTGTGACTCCTTGGCGATGGGTGCGGAATACGGTCAGTGAGGGCAAACAGGCCGGCCATGTGACTGAGTGGGAGTGGGGACGCCCGTGTGGCGACCGCCCTGCAGTGCCCGACGACCAGCGCGGACACACAGCAGGACAGTCTAGCAGACCGCACCCGCCCGTCGGGCGACGACGACACGCGCCCGGCCGGGGTCCGCGGGCTCAGCCGCGCCGCCGGACGAGCCGTGCGGCCACCCGGTCGAACAGGTCCTCGGGCAGGACCGCGCCCTCCCGGCGCACGTCCGCGGGCAGCACCCGCACCACGCGGTCGAGCTTGACCTCCGAGGGGCGGCCCCGGGGGTCCCACGGTCCCGCACCGACGTCCACGTAGTCGGGGTCCGGGTCGAGTCCGTCGGTGCGGTCCCGGGAGGTGAGCATCAGGCACAGCAGGTCGTCCCCGGCGCGGTCCACGACCAGCACCGGCCGGTCCTTGCCGCGGCGGTGGTCCTCCTCGAAGGGCACCCACGTCCACACGATCTCCCCGGGGTCGGCCTGGCCGTCCGAGAGGGGGCGGTAGACGGGGCGGACCGGTCCGGTCCAGTCGCCCGGGTAGGGGCGGGACAGCCCCGCGGGCCGGCCCTCGCCGGCCCGCGGCCGCGCGGTGGGGCGGGGCCTCGCAGCACGGTGGTAGACGTCCACGGCGCGGGCGGCGAGCCGCCCCAGGGCGCCCAGGTTCAGCCTCATGCGCCCCACTCTAGTCACGGGCCCGACCGGCGGGCGGAGGTCGTCGCCGTCGTGGACGGGGCGCGGCGCGGGACGAAATGGCCCCCCACCGGCAAACGTGGGAAACTGGACAGCTGAATCCCCCGGCGCGATCCACCCGCCGGTAGCCCCAGGACCTGCCGGAAGCGACGACCTCCCGGAGAAAGGACCGCCCGTGTCACCGCTGGCCGTCAACCCCCCGGTTCCCGCCTCGACCGACCCGTCGATCCTGCGCAACTTCTGCATCATCGCCCACATCGACCACGGCAAGTCCACGCTGGCGGACCGCATGCTGCAGGCCACGGGCGTGGTGACGCCGCGGGAGATGAAGGCGCAGTACCTGGACCGGATGGACATCGAGCGCGAGCGCGGGATCACGATCAAGTCCCAGGCCGTGCGGATGCCCTGGAACGTGGACGGCCGGGACTTCGCCCTGAACATGATCGACACCCCCGGCCACGTCGACTTCACCTACGAGGTCTCCCGGTCCCTGGCCGCCTGTGAGGGCGCGCTGCTGCTGGTGGACGCCGCCCAGGGCATCGAGGCCCAGACCCTGGCCAACCTGTACCTGGCCATGGAGAACGACCTCACGATCATCCCGGTGCTGAACAAGATCGACCTGCCCGCGGCCCAGCCGGAGAAGTACGCCCAGGAGCTGGGCAACCTCATCGGCGTGGAGCCCGACGACGTGCTGCGGGTCTCCGGCAAGACCGGGGAGGGCGTGGAGGCGCTCCTGGACCGGATCGTCCAGGAGATCCCGCACCCCGAGGGCCGGGCCGACGCCCCGTCGCGGTCGATGATCTTCGACTCCGTCTACGACACCTACCGCGGCGTGGTCACCTACGTCCGGGTGGTCGACGGCAGGCTCACCCCGCGGGAGCGGATCCGGATGATGTCCACCGGCGCCCAGCACGAGCTGCTGGAGATCGGCGTGATCTCCCCCGAGCCGAAGCCCACCGAGGGCCTGGGCGTGGGGGAGGTGGGCTACCTGATCACCGGCGTCAAGGACGTGCGCCAGTCCCGCGTGGGCGACACCGTGACCAACCACCAGCGCCCGGCGGCCGAGAACCTGGGCGGCTACGAGGACCCCAAGCCGATGGTCTTCTCGGGGCTGTTCCCGATCGACGGCTCCGACTACCCGGTGCTGCGCGACGCCCTGGACAAGCTGCAGCTCAACGACGCCGCGCTGGTCTACGAGCCGGAGAACTCCGCGGCCCTGGGCTTCGGCTTCCGCTGCGGGTTCCTGGGCCTGCTGCACCTGGAGATCGTCCGGGAGCGCCTGGAGCGGGAGTTCAACCTCGACCTGATCTCCACCGCCCCGTCCGTGAGCTACAACGTCACCCTGGAGGACCGCTCCGAGCGCGTCGTCACGAACCCCTCCGAGTTCCCGGAGGGGAAGATCGCCGAGATCCGCGAGCCGATGGTCGCCGCCACGGTGCTGGCGCCCTCGGAGTTCATCGGCGCCATCATGGAGCTGTGCCAGTCCAAGCGCGGGCAGCTCAAGGGCATGGACTACCTCTCCGAGGACCGGGTCGAGCTGCGCTACCGGCTGCCGCTGGCCGAGATCGTCTTCGACTTCTTCGACCAGCTGAAGTCCCGCACCAAGGGCTACGCGTCCCTGGATTGGAAGGCCGAGGGCGAGGAGGCCGCCGACCTCGTCAAGGTGGACATCCTCCTGCAGGGCGAGCCGGTCGACGCGTTCAGCGCGATCACCCACCGGGACAAGGCCTACTCCTACGGGGTGATGATGACCGGCAAGCTGCGCGAGCTCATTCCGCGCCAGCAGTTCGAGGTCCCCATCCAGGCCGCCATCGGCTCCCGGGTGATCGCGCGCGAGAACATCCGCGCCATCCGCAAGGACGTGCTCTCCAAGTGCTACGGCGGCGACATCTCCCGCAAGCGCAAGCTGCTGGAGAAGCAGAAGGAGGGCAAGAAGCGGATGAAGATGGTGGGCCGGGTGGAGGTCCCCCAGGAGGCGTTCGTGGCGGCGCTGTCCTCCGACGAGGCCGGGGCGAAGGACAAGAAGAAGTAGTGGCCCCCGCCCAGCCCGAGGGCCTGCCCGCACCGCTCGACGGGCGGCTGCCGGCCTCCGCCGCCGAGGGCTCCGCGGACCGCACGCTCAGTCTCTACGTGCACGTGCCGTTCTGCGCGGTCCGCTGCGGCTACTGCGACTTCAACACCTACACGGCCGTGGAGCTCGGTGACGGGGTGTCCCAGGACGCCTACGCCGCCGACGCCGCGGCGGAGGTCCGGTGGGCCCGCCGGGTGCTGCAGGACTCCGGCGTGGCCGCCCGGCCCCTGCACAGCGTGTTCTTCGGCGGCGGCACCCCCACGCTGCTGCCCGCGGAGGACCTCGCCGCCGTCCTGGGGCAGGCCCGGGGGAGCTTCGGCCTCGCCGAGGGCGCCGAGGTCACCACGGAGGCCAACCCGGACTCGGTGACCCCGCGGTCCCTGCGGGTCCTCGCGGAGGCCGGGGTGACCCGGGTGTCCTTCGGCATGCAGTCCGCGGCCCCGCACGTGCTCGCCGTCCTGGACCGCACCCACGACCCCGACAACGTGCCGCGGGCGGTCGCCTGGGCGCGCGAGGCGGGACTGGGCGTGAGCGTGGACCTGATCTACGGCACCCCCGGGGAGACCCTGGCCGACTGGGAGCACTCGCTGCGCACCGCCGTGGGCTACGAGCCCGACCACGTCTCGGCCTATTCCCTGATCATCGAGGACGGCACCCGGCTGGCCGCCCGGATGCGGCGCGGGGAGGTCCCGCCGGTCGACGAGGACGACCAGGCCGACAAGTACGAGCTGGCCGACCGGATCCTGGGGGAGGCCGGCTACGAGTGGTACGAGGTGAGCAACTGGTCCCGGCCCGCCCGCGGCGCCGGCGCCCGGGCCCACCGCAGCCGGCACAACCTCGCGTACTGGCACAACCAGGACTGGTGGGGGATCGGCCCCGGGGCCCACTCGCACGTGGGCGGCACGCGCTGGTGGAACCTCAAGCACCCGGTGCCCTACACGAACCGGGTGCGGGCCGGGGAGTCGCCCGCGGCCGGGCGGGAGATCCTCGACGCGGACACCCGCCACCTCGAGCGCGTGATGCTCGAGGCGCGGATCCGGGACGGCCTGCCCGTGGCGGCCTTGGACGACGCCGGGCGTGCGGCGGTGGCCGGGCTCATCGCCGACGGGCTCGTGCAGCCCGGGCCGGCGCTGCGCGGGACGCTGGTGCTGACCCTGCGGGGCCGGCTCCTGGGCGACGCCGTGGTGCGGCGCCTGCTGGGCTGACCGTGCGACGCCCGCCGGACCCGGCGGCGGGTGCCTCAGCGGCGGGCGGCGCGCTCCCGCGACCGCTCGCGCAGCTTCTCGGCGAGGCGGTCGTACAGACGGGTGTTGAACCGGTAGAGGTAGGGCTCCCCGTGGTTGACCCGGATCCCGCCGGCCAGGGAGCCGAGGGCCAGCAGCAGCCAGGCCGCGGCGGCGGCGAGCGCGAAGAACCAGCCGACGAACGGGACGGGGGCGAGCAGCACGCCGGCGACCACCACGAGCGTGGGCAGCAGGGTGAAGTTCATCGCCTCCCGCGACTCCTGCTCGGTGAACCTCCCCCGGCGGCGGAAGACGCGGTGGATGAGGAACGAGGGCACGAAGCCGACCACCCCGGCGAAGTGCGCCAGGGTCGCCCACTGGTGGTCCTCGGCGACGGTGAGCGGCTGCGCCACGGGGGAGAGGCCCTCGAACGGGGCCTCGGCGTTCTCGTGGCTCGATCGGGGGTCGGTCTGCACGGGCACGGAAGTCCTTCGGGGGTGGGACCGCGGCGCGGCTGCGGTCGGCGGATGGCGTGGCTCGATTCTACCGGCCGGTTCGGAAGTTGCACGGGGTTCGCCCGCGCACGTGTGCCAGTGTGACGTGATGGCGGTCGCGCCGGCCCGGGGGCTCAGGCTCCCGGGGCGGTAAGGAAGTCGATGAGCTCCTCGACCCGCCCCAGGAGGGCGGGCTCGAGGTCGGCGTAGCTGTCCACCCGGGAGAGGATGTGCTGCCACGCCCGCCCGAGGTCCCCGGGCGTGCGGTGCGGCCAGCCGAGGGCCGCGGCGGTGCCGGTCTTCCAGTCGGTGCCCCGTGGGACCTCGGGCCAGGCCTCGATGCCGAGGACCGGGGGCCGGACCGCCTGCCAGATGTCCACGTACGGGTGGCCCAGCACCAGCACGTTGCCGCCCGCCCCGGGCAGGCGCATCGTCCGCTCGGCGATCCGGGACTCCTTGGAGCCGGGCACGAGGTGGTCCACGAGGATGCCCAGCCGCCGGCCCGGGCCCGGGCCGAACTCCTGCACCGCCGCCGGCAGGTCGTCGACGCCGTGCAGCGGCTCCACGACGATGCCCTCGACGGCCAGGTCGTGGCCCCAGACCTTGGCCACGAGCTCGGCGTCGTGGTAGCCCTCGACCCAGACGCGGGAGGCCTTGGCGGTGCTTGCGCGCAGCCCCTCCACGGCCACGGAGCCGGAGCGGGTGCGCCCGGGCCGCTTCGCCGCCGGGGCCCGGCGGGGCTCCACGACGACGACGGGCTCGCCCTCCAGCAGGAAGCCCGGCCCGAGCGGGAACGCCTTGACCCGGCCGCGGCGGTCCTCCAGGCCCATGACCCGCATCCCGCCGATCGTCTCCAGGGACACGACCGCCCCGACCCAGCCGGTGGTGACGTCCTCCAGGAGCAGCCCGGGGGCGACCGGCACCTCCGCGGAGACCGGCTTCCGCCGGGCCAGGCCCGCGTCGTCGAGGCTGCGCGGCCCCCAGCCGTAGTCGCTCATGCTCGTCCTCCCGGTCGCGGTCCCGCCCGTCCGGCGCGGATCAGCCGGAAGCGTACCAAACCGGGCGGGCGGGACCGTGGGGTCGGACACGGGGGCTACACTGGATCGCGCTGGCACTGTGGCCGCCCGAGTGCCAGGCGGCCCGGGTGCCGAGGAGACGACGGGGAGGAGCGACGTGAACCATCCGAGACGACTGCAGATCCTGCAGGCCATCGTGGAGGACTACGTGCACTTCCAGGAGCCCGTGGGCTCCAAGGCCCTCGTGGAGCGGCACCGGCTCGGTGTCTCCTCGGCCACCGTGCGCAACGACATGGCCGCGCTCGAGGAAGAGGGCCTGATCACGGCCCCCCACACGAGCTCCGGCCGGATCCCCACCGACAAGGGCTACCGGACGTTCGTGGACCAGATCGCGGCCGTCAAGCCGCTGTCCGGCCCGGAGCGCCGGGCCATCCAGAGCCTGCTCGACGACGCCGCGGACCTCGACGACGTCATGGAGCGCACCGTGCGCCTGCTCGCCCAGCTCACCCACCAGGTGGCGGTCGTGCAGTACCCGAACGCGTCCGGGGTGACGGTGCGCCACGTGGAGGTCGTCGACCTCGGCGCGGGCCGGGTGCTCGTGGTGCTCATCCCCACCAACGGACGGGTCGCGCAGCGCGTGGCGGTGCTGCCCGCCCCCCTGGAGGAGACGCAGCTGCTCGAGCTGCGCACCCGGGTGCTGGCCGCGGCCGTCGGCCGTTCCCTGGCCGCGGTGCCCGCGGCGCTCGTGACCATGACCGCCGACATGGCGCCCGCGCTGCGCCCGGCCGCCGAGACGGTGGCCGAGGTCGTCGGGGCCCTGGCCGCGGGCGGGGCCGAGCACCGCATGGTCATGGCCGGCACCGCCAACCTCGCCCGCGCCACCGGGGACTTCCACCTGAGCATCGGCCCCGTCCTGGAGGCGCTCGAGGAGCAGGTCGTCATGCTCCGGCTGCTCTCCGAGATGGAGCAGGACGCCCGCGGCGTGGCCGTGCGCATCGGCGCGGAGAACGCCGCGGGGCCCCTGTCCGAGGCGGCGGTCGTCGCCACCGGCTACGGGCCCCAGTCCAAGGTCGGGGTCGTGGGCCCCATGCGCATGGACTACCCGTCCACGATGGCGGCCGTGCGCGCCGTCGCCCGCTACCTCTCCCGTATCCTCGGGGGCTGAGCCCCCGCGGGCCCCGGTGCCGGGGCCCTGCACCAGAACTCCCACCAGACCTCTCGACAGAACGGACCACGGTGAGCAATCACTACGAGACCCTGGGTGTGTCCCGCGACGCCAGCCAGGAAGAGATCAAGAAAGCCTACCGGAAGAAGGCCCGCCGGCTGCACCCGGACGTCAACCCGAGTCCCGAGGCCGCGGAGGAGTTCAAGCGCGTCTCCCACGCCAACGACGTCCTCGCCGACCCCGAGAAGCGGCGGGTGTACGACGCCACCGGCAACGAGAACGGCACCGACACCGGCTTCGGCGGCGGGTTCCCGGGCACCGGCTTCGGCTTCCAGGACATCTTCGACACCTTCTTCCAGGGCGCCGGCGGCTCCGGGGCGGGCCGGCGCGGGCCCGCCTCCCGCACCCGCCAGGGCCAGGACGCGCTGATCAACGTGCGCGTGTCCCTCAAGGACGCGGTCTTCGGCACCGAGAAGAAGATCACCGTGGACACCGCGGTGGTCTGCCCCACCTGCAACGGCAGCTGCTGCCAGGAGGGCACCCGCCCGGAGACCTGCGAGGTCTGCCACGGCGCCGGCCAGGTGCAGCGCCAGGTGCAGTCCATCCTCGGGACCGTGGTGACCGCCGCCCCCTGCGCCACCTGTGACGGCTTCGGCACGGTCATCAAGCACCCCTGCCACGAGTGCTACGGCGAGGGCCGCGTGCGCGACCGCCGCCCGCTGACCGTCAAGATCCCGGCCGGGGTCTCCTCGGGCAACCGGATCCGCCTCTCCGGCCAGGGCGAGGCCGGCACGGCCGGCGGTCCCAACGGGGACCTCTACGTCGAGCTCAAGGTCGATCCGGACCCGACCTTCGAGCGGCAGGGCGACGACCTGCACGCCAGGGTGCGCGTGCCCATGACCTCCGCGGCCCTGGGCACCACCGTGACCCTCGAGACCTTCGATGGGGAGCGCGAGGTGCCGGTGACCCCGGGCACCCAGACCGGCCACACGGTCACCCTGCACGACCTCGGCGCCACGCGGCTGCGCGGCGGCGGCCGCGGCGAACTCTTCGTCCACCTCGAGGTCGAGACGCCCACGGGGCTCGACGACGAGCAGCGCGAGCTGCTGGAGCAGCTCTCCCGGCTGCGCGGGGAGGAGCAGGCCACCGGCACCACGCTCGACAGCCCCGCCGGCTCCGGCGGCTTCTTCTCGCGGCTCAAGGACCGCTTCGACCTGTGAGCCTGCCGGTCTTCAAGGTGGAGCCCGGCCGGCTCGAGGGGCTCGGCCCGGGCGCGGTGCTCACCGTCACCGGGCCGGAGGCCCGCCACGCCGTCACGGTGCGCCGTCTCGGCCCCGGGGAGCGCCTCGAGCTGGTCGACGGCGCGGGCGCCCGGGCGACCGGGGAGCTGTGCGCCGCCGGGACGGACAGCAGGGACAGCATGGACGTGCGCCTGGCCGCGGTGAGCGCGGACCCGGTCCGCCGGCCGCAGCTGGTGCTCGCCCAGGCCCTCGCCAAGGGAGAGCGCGACCTCCTCGCCGTCGAGACGGCCACCGAGCTCGGCGTCGACGCGGTGGTGCCGTGGCAGGCGGAGCGCTCCATCGTGCGGTGGAAGAAGGAGCGGGCGGCCAAGAGCCACGACAAGTGGGTGCACACCGTGGCGGCCGCCGCCAAGCAGTCCCGCCGGGCCCGCTGGCCCGAGGTGCTGCCCCTGAGCACCACCCGGGAGCTCACGGCGCTGCTGGGGCGGCCCGGCACGGCGGGGGTCGTGCTGCACGAGCAGGCCCGCGAGTCCCTGGCGGGACTGCTCGGCGGACCGCACCGGCCCTGGGAGGCGGCGGAGCAGATCGTGCTCGTCGTCGGCCCGGAGGGCGGCATCGCCCCGGGCGAGCTCGAGGCCCTGGCCGGCGCCGGGGCGCGGACGCTGCGGCTGGGGCCCGAGGTGCTGCGCAGCTCCACGGCCGGCCCGGTCGCCCTGGCCGTGCTCAGTGCCGCGCTGGGCCGGTGGGACGGCACACCGGGCTGAGCCCCGGCCCGGCGGCCCCGCCCACGCCCCCGGCCCTCAGCGCGCGACGACCTCCACGGCGCCGTCGTCGCGCACGGTCCCGCCCTCGGCGTCCCGGCCCGTGACCGTCACCCCGTACCGGCCGGGGGTCAGCTCGACCTCGGTGCGGAACCCGACCGTCCCGTCGTCCCGCACGGTGGTGCTCACCGACCCGCCGGCGACCGTCGCGCCGTCCTCGTCGAGGACCGCCCACCGGACGTCGTCCACGCCCTCCAGGGCCCGGCCGGAGATCTCGACGGTGCCCTCGGGGTGCGGGCCCTCCCGGGGGTCCAGCAGCCACAGGGGCGCCTCCAGGTTCCCGTCCGGGCGCAGGGGCTGGTCGAGCCGGACGGATCCGAAGACCTCCTCCCGGGCCCTCCCGTCCACGAGCACCACCACCTCCGGCTCCGCGTTCTGCGGCAGCAGCCCCGTGCTGCTCGCCGTGGCCGTCACGGTGTGGGCGAGCTGCTGGAGCGCGAGGTGCGCGTCCTGCTCGTCCAGGCCGGCGCGGAAGGCCTCGGCGGGCAGGTCGACGGTGATCGTGCCGTCCGGCGAGGTGGAGCTTCCCACCTGGTCCACCGGGGACCAAAGGGTGCGGTAGCCCGGCTCCCGGGGCGCGGCGGTGGTCAGCAGCGCGGCCGCGGCCGCGATGGGGTCCACGGCCGCCGGGCCCTCGGTGGCGTCCCGGAACTCGCGGAACAGCCGCTGCTCCCCGTCGGCCGCCCCCGCCCAGTACACCGGGACCTTCGTGGTGGCGACCGCGCTGCTGCTGCCCGCGGCGCCGCTGCCCGCCGCGCCGGGCGCGGCAGCGGCAGCGGAGGCCGGCGCGGAGGCGGGCGCAGCGCTCGAGGCGGGAACGACGCCGTGGGGCGCCGCCCCGGGCCCCGGGGCGCACCCCGCGAGCACGACGACGCAGGCCGCGGACAGGGCGACCGCGCGGCGGCGGGCGCGGCGGGCGGGGGACCGGAACAGGTCAGTGGCCATGGGGGGGACGCACACCTCGTCTCTCCGGGTCGGTGGGGATGCCGGTGCGGCCGGCCGGGGCCCGCACCCGTCCCCCTGCCGGAGGACCCGACCATTCCAGCACAGCGTCCCGGGGCCCCACGCCCGCAACGGCCGCTGCACCGTGACCGATACCAAATCGGAATGTCCGCCCGGGCGGGCCCGGGCGCCGGAGCCGCGCGGTACTCTGGTAGCAGGGCCTGCCCCGCGGGGCGCCCGCCGCCGTACCGCGGTGCCCGCACCGGCACCCGCACCGCAAGCACAGCACCCATCGAGAGAGCGAGAGCACGGCCCCACGGGCCGCACCCATGACTGAGACGCTGCCCGGCACCACGCACCCACTGACGGCCCGCACCGTCATCACCTTTCCCGACCGCGAGACCATGGTCCGCTGCCTCGGCTCCGGGGACGACACCCTGCGCCAGGTCGAGGCGGCCTTCCCCGGCCTCTCGACCCGCCCGCGGGAGCTGGAGCTCGGCATCGAGTGTCCGACCGGCCCCGTGCAGATCGTCGCGACGCTCTTCGACGAGCTGAAGGTCCTCGCCGGACGCGAGACCGCGATCACCCCCCAGGTGATCACGCAGCTGCTCGAGCTCATCGGCCGGGACCTCTCCGTCCGGCCCAGCGGAGCGCTGACCCAGAACATCCTCTCCGGCCGGGGCCGCAAGATCCGGCCCAAGACCCTGCACCAGAAGTCCTACGTCGACGCGATCGACGAGCACACCGTCGTGTTCGGCATCGGTCCGGCCGGCACGGGCAAGACCTACCTCGCCATGGCCAAGGCCGTGCAGGCGCTGCAGGCCAAGGAGGTCTCCCGGATCATCCTCACGCGCCCGGCCGTGGAGGCGGGGGAGCGCCTCGGCTACCTGCCGGGGACGCTGAGCGAGAAGATCGACCCGTACCTGCGCCCGCTCTACGACGCGCTGCACGACATGATGGACCCGGAGTCCATCCCGCGGCTCATGGAGGCGGGGACGATCGAGGTGGCACCCCTGGCGTACATGCGCGGGCGGACCCTCAACGACGCGTTCATCATCCTCGACGAGGCGCAGAACACCACGCCCGAGCAGATGAAGATGTTCCTCACCCGCCTGGGCTTCGGCTCGAAGATGGTGATCACCGGCGACGTCACCCAGGTGGACCTGCCCGGCAGCACCTCGTCCGGGCTGCGCCAGGTGCAGCACGTGCTCGGCGGTGTCCAGGACGTCGCGTTCACCGAGATGACCGCGGAGGACGTCGTGCGCCACGAACTGGTGAGCCGCATCGTCAGCGCCTACGACGTCTTCGACACCACGAACCGGCGGCGCAACGAGCGCCGGGAGCGCAAGGAGAGCACGCGGGCGGCGCGGGCCGCCGAGAGCGGCGCCGCCCCCGAGGACGGGGAGCGCGCCTGATGGCCGTCGAGTTCGACCTCCACGCCGACCCCGAGGAGGTGCCGGCCGCGGACCGTGCGGCCTGGGCCGCCGTCGACGCCGAGCTGCTGGGCCGGCTCGCCGAGCACGTCCTGGGGCGCCTGCACGTGCACCCCGACGCCGAGCTGTCGATCGCCGTCGTCGGCGAGGAGGAGATGGCGCGCCTGCACGTCGAGTGGATGGACCTGCCCGGCGCCACGGACGTGCTCTCCTTCCCCATGGACGAGCTGCGCCCCGGCACCGCCGAGCGGCCCGCGGAGGGGACGCTGGGCGACATCGTGCTGTGCCCGCCGGTGGCCCGCCGCCAGGCCGAGGCCGCCGGGCACTCGGTCGCGGACGAGCTGTGCCTGCTCACCACCCACGGGATCCTGCACCTGCTGGGCCACGACCACGCCGAGCCCGACGAGCGGCGCGTCATGTTCGCCCTGCAGCGGGACCTGCTCACCGACTTCCTCGGCCGTCCCGCCCCGGTCGAGACCATGGAGTAGCGGACCGTGACCACTGCCGTCCTGGTCCTCGCGGCCGTCGTGTTCCTGTGCACGGCGTTCGTGCTCACCGCCGCGGAGACCGGCCTGACCTACCTGCCGCGCGCCGACGCCGAGACCATCGTCCGGGAGGACCCCGGCTCGGCCGCCGCCAGGCTGCTGGCCACGCCCACCGCCCACCTGCACGCCCTGCGCTTCTGGACGGTGTGGTTCGAGACCGCCTCCGCCGTGGCCGTGGCCCTCGCGATGTTCCACGGGCTCGGGGACGTCTGGCTGGCCGGGCTGCTCGCCACCGTGGTGATGGCCGCGGTGGGCTTCGTCCTCACCGGGGTGTCCCCCCGCCAGGTGGGCCGCAGCAACCCCGCCGGCACCGTCCGGTTCACCTCGGGCCTCGTGCGCGTGCTGCGCGCCGTGCTGGGGCCCGTGCCGGGCCTGCTGGTGCGCCTCGGGTCCTCGGTCGCCCGGGCGCCCGGGCACGCCGCCCCCGGCTTCCTCACCGAGGAGGAGCTGCTCGAGTTCGTCGACCGCTCCACCGACCAGGACGTCATCGAGGACAACGAGGCCGAGCTGCTGCACTCGGTCTTCGACCTCGACGACACGAACGTCCGGGCCGTCATGGTGCCGCGCACCGACATGGTCACCGTCGACGACGACGACACCGTGGACAACGCGCTGAACCTCTTCTTCCGCTCGGGCTACTCCCGGATCCCCGTCATCGGGGAGAGCGCCGACGACGTGCTCGGGATCCTCTACCAGAAGGACCTGGCGGAGCGCGTGCACCGGCAGGGCGCCGGGCTGCGGATCGGCGGGCTGTCCGAGCTGGCCCGCGAGGTCCGCTACGTGCCGGAGTCCAAGAAGGTCAACGAGCTGCTGCGCGAGATGCAGCTCGAGTCCATCCACGTGGCCGTCGTCGTCGACGAGTACGGCGGCACCGCCGGGCTCGTGACCCTGGAGGACCTCATCGAGGAGCTGCTCGGGGAGATCGTCGACGAGTACGACCGCGAGAAGCCCGAGGTCGCCGAGCTCGGCGACGGCCGCTACCGCGTCTCGGCCGCCCTGGGGGTCGAGGACCTGGGCGACCTGTTCGGCGTCGACCTCGAGGACGACGAGGTGGACACGGCCGGCGGGTTGCTGGCCAAGAGCATCGGCCGGGTGCCCATCGTGGGCTCCCGCGCCACCGTCGAGGGCATCGTCCTCGAAGCCGTCACCCTGGAGGGCCGGCGCAACCGGGTGGGCCAGCTGGAGGTCCACCGGGACCCGGAGTGGGTTCCCCCGGGGTCCACGGCCGTGGATCCCGCCGCACTGGAGTCCGAGGAGGAGTCCCACCACCATGTCTGAGCCCACCCCCGCCGAGCCCGCCCCCGCCGAGCCCGCCCCCGCCGGGTCCACAGAGCCCGCCGGGCCGTTCCGCGCCGGGTTCGCGGTGCTCGTCGGCCGTCCGAACGCCGGCAAGTCCACGCTGACCAACGCCCTGGTCGGGCAGAAGGTCGCGATCACCTCGAACCGGCCGCAGACCACGCGCCACACCATCCGCGGCATCGTGCACCGCCCCGAGGGGCAGCTCGTGCTGGTGGACACCCCGGGGCTGCACCGGCCGCGGACCCTGCTGGGCGAGCGGCTCAACGACCTCGTGGCCGACACGCTCGCGGAGGTCGACGTCATCGGCTTCTGCGTCCCCGCCGACCAGAAGATCGGCCCGGGGGACCGCTACATCGCCCAGCAGCTGGCCGCCTCCGGCAACAAGCCCGTCGTCGCGATCGTCACGAAGACCGACACCGTCTCCCGCGCCGAGCTCACGGAGCAGCTGCTGGCCGTCACCGAGCTCGGCCGCTCCGTCATGGCGGCCGAGCACCAGGCCCGTGCCGAGCGGGCCGAGCGCGCCGCCCGGAAGCCGCGGCACCGCGGAACGGCCGCGCCCGCGCCGGTCGCGCCTCCCGAGGAGCCGGGGTGGGCGGACGTCATCCCCGTCTCGGCCGTGGACGGCTTCCAGGTGGAGGCCCTCGCCCAGCTGCTCGTCGCCCGGATGCCCGAGTCCCCGGCGCTGTACCCCGACGGCGAGCTGACCGACGAGCCGGAGCTGACCATGGTCGCGGAGCTCGTCCGCGAGGCGGCCCTCGAAGGAGTGCGCGACGAGCTGCCGCACTCCCTGGCGGTCGTGGTCGAGGAGATGGTCCCGCGCGAGGGCCGCCCGGCCGACCGCCCGCTGCTGGACGTGCGGGTCAACGTCTACGTGGAGCGGTCCTCGCAGAAGGCCATCATCATCGGCAAGGGCGGCTCCCGGCTGCGCGAGATCGGCACCCGCTCCCGCACCGCCATCGAGGCGCTGCTGGGCACCAAGGTCTACCTCGACCTGCACGTGAAGATCGCCAAGGAGTGGCAGCGCGATCCGAAGCAGCTCTCCCGCCTGGGCTTCTAGGCCGGGCGTCCAGGTCCCGGCGCGCGCCCCCGCCGTGCGCCCCCACCGCGTGGCCCGTCACGGGCCGCGCCGCGCACGACTAGCATGGCTCCCGGCGCCCCGGCCGGGCGCCGTCCCCCCGACCCCGGCCCCCGCCGCGGCCGTTCCAGGAGAAGATCACCGTGTCCTCAACGCCCCCCGACGCCCCCGGGCGCCCGCGCGCCCGCCGATGGTCCCGGAAGCGCTGGGCCGCCCTGGCGGTGGTGCTGGTGCTGCTCGTGGTCCTCGGCGTCGGGGTGGCGGCGACCTGGCGGCTGCAGTCCAACCTGGACACGTCCCCGCTGGACCTCGGCGACGGCTCCGGCACGGTCGAGGAGGGGCCGCTGGACGTCCTCGTGATGGGCACCGACACCCGTGAGGGCGAGGGCAACGACCAGTACGGCGACGACGACGACAGCTCCGGGTCCGGGCTGACGGACGTCATGATGCTCGTGCACGTGGCCGAGGACCGCAGCGGCGTCACGGTCGTCTCGCTCCCGCGCGACCTCGTGACCGACATCCCGCGGTGCACCGACCCCGAGTCCGGGGAGGTGCACCCGGCCGAGGAGGACGCGATGCTGAACTCGGCGATCGCCAACGGCGGCCCCGGGTGCACGGTCGCCACGGTCAACCGGATGACGGGCCTGAAGATGGACCACTTCATGCTCGCCGACTTCAACGCCGTCAAGGAGCTGTCCTCCACGGTGGGCGGGGTCGAGGTGTGCGTCAACGAGGCCGTCGACGACCCGAAGTCCGGCCTGGAGCTGCCCGCCGGCGTGTCCTCGGTGGAGGGCGAGCAGGCCCTGGCGTTCCTGCGCAGCCGGGCCGCGTTCGGGGACGGCGGGGACACCAGCCGGATCCGCTCCCAGCAGTCCTTCCTGGCCTCGCTGGCGCGCAAGATCAAGGAGGAGGGCACCCTCATGGATCTGCCCAAGCTCTACGAGATCGCCGACGTGGCGACCCGCAACCTGCACGTGGACGAGGACCTCGCGTCCGTGCCCACCATGGTCGGGCTCGCCACCGCCGTGCGCGGGGTGGACCTGGCGGACATGGTGTTCGTCACCGTGCCCACCGAGCCCTACGCCCTGGACCCCAACCGCCTTCAGCTCGAGGAGGACGCGGCGGAGGACCTCTTCGAGGCCCTGCGCGAGGACAGGTCGCTCACCAGCCCCACGGAGGCCCCGACGGCCTCGGCGAGCCCCTCGCCCGAGGCGTCGACGGCCCCGCCGTTCGACCCGGAGGCGGTGCCGCTGTCGGTGTCCAACGCCTCCGGCGTCGAGGGCCGCGACGGCGACATCGCCGAGGTGCTCGAGGACGAGGGGTACGCCCCGGTGGAGAGCGGGGTGCAGCCGGCGGAGCTGCCGGGCACGCAGGTCTTCTTCGGCGCCGGCTGGTCCGAGGCCGCCGCCGCCGTGGCCGAGCTGCTCGGCGTGCCGTCGTCGCAGATCGTGCCCACCACCGACGTCGCCGGGGTCCTCGTCTCGGTGGGCCAGGACTTCCCAGAGGGAGACCGCCTGGAGGTGCGCTCCGCGCTGCCCGGGGAGCTCAACGGCCAGACGGCGGAGCAGTACACCTGCCAGCAGGCGGCGGAGGACTGGTGAGCCGGGGAGCCGGTCCGCCGCACGCCCCGTGATAGGTTGGACACATGCGGACAGGGACCCTCCTCCTTACGTGCCGCAACGGGGCCTGACCCGTCGTCGAATGGCCGGCCTCCCGTTGCGGAGTTCCTGATGCCCGGCCACCCGCAGACTTCTCGAGCAGAACAGGCCCACCCCATGCGCAACCGCCAGCAGCCCTCCGGCATGCCGATCCACAAGTACGTGCCGTACCAGCAGCAGTTCCCCTTCGACATGTCCGACCGCACCTGGCCGGACCGGGTGATCACGGAGGCGCCGCGCTGGTGCGCCGTGGACCTGCGCGACGGGAACCAGGCGCTCATCGACCCCATGAACTCCGACCGCAAGCTCACGATGTTCGAGCTGCTGGTGCGGATGGGCTACAAGGAGATCGAGGTGGGCTTCCCGTCCGCCTCCCAGACCGACTTCGACTTCGTGCGCCGGCTCATCGAGGAGGACCGGATCCCGGACGACGTCTCCATCCAGGTCCTCACCCAGTCCCGCGAGCACCTGATCGAGCGCACCTACGAGGCCATCGACGGCGCCGACAAGGCCATCGTCCACCTCTACAACGCGACCTCCACGCTGCAGCGGCGTGTGGTGTTCGAACAGGACATGGACGGGATCGTCGACATCGCCCTCACGGGGGCGCGGCTGTGCATGAAGTACGAGGAGCAGCTGAAGAACACCGCCGTGACCTACGAGTACTCCCCGGAGTCCTACACCGGCACGGAGCTGGAGTTCGCCGCCCGCATCTCGAACGCGGTGGCGGAGACCTTCGAGATCGGCGGGGAGCGGGAGATGATCCTCAACCTGCCCGCGACCGTCGAGATGGCCACCCCCAACGTCTACGCGGACTCCATCGAGTGGATGTGCCGCAACCTCTACAACCGGGACGCCACCGTGGTCTCCCTGCACCCGCACAACGACCGCGGCACCGGGGTGGCCGCCGCCGAGCTCGGCTACCTGGCCGGCGCCGACCGGATCGAGGGCTGCCTGTTCGGCAACGGCGAGCGCACGGGCAACGTCGACCTCGTGACCCTGGGCCTGAACCTGCTGACCCAGGGCGTGGACCCGCAGATCGACTTCTCCGACATCGACGACATCCGGCGCACCGTGGAGTACTGCAACCAGCTGCCCGTCCACGAGCGCTCCCCGTACGGCGGGGACCTGGTCTTCACGGCCTTCTCCGGCTCCCACCAGGACGCCATCAAGAAGGGCTTCGACCGGATGGCGCGGGACGCCCAGGCGCAGGAGCGCTCCGTGGACGAGCTCGTGTGGGCGGTGCCCTACCTGCCGATCGACCCGAAGGACCTCGGCCGGACCTACGAGGCCGTGATCCGGGTCAACTCGCAATCCGGAAAGGGCGGCGTGGCCTACCTGCTCAAGAACGAGCACGGCCTGGACCTGCCCCGCCGGGCGCAGATCGAGTTCTCCCGGGTGGTGCAGGAGCACACGGACACCAGCGGCGGGGAGGTCTCCGGGGCCCAGCTGTGGAAGGCGTTCGAGGACGAGTACCTGCCCACCGCCCACGAGTCCGGCGACGGACGCTGGGGCCGCTACCGGATCACCAACATCACCACGACCTCCGAGGAGGACGGGGAGACCACCCTCGAGATCGGCCTGGACGTCGAGGGCACCCAGCACCACTGCACCGGGCAGGGCAACGGCCCCATCGAGGCGCTGCTCGCGGTCTTCGCCGCCGAGGGCGTGGACGTGCGCGTGCTCGACTACAGCGAGCACGCCATGTCCGCCGGCGGCGACGCGCAGGCCGCCAGCTACGTCGAGGCGGCCGTGGGCGACCGGGTGCTGTGGGGCGTGGGGATCGACGCGAACACCACCCGCGCCTCCCTCAAGGCGGTCGTCTCCGCGGTGAACCGCGCGGTCCGGGACGCCCAGGGCTGAGCCTCCGTCTCCGCGCCGGCACGGCGGGCCGTCCCTGCGGGGGCGGCCCGCCGTCGCGGTGCCGGAGCGTCCGGCTGTGCTGTCCGCCCGGCGTGGGAGAATGATCGAGTGGCCAGGACGACCTTCGCATCGCGCACCTACCGGGACGACGCCGTGGTGCTGCGCACCTACAAGCTGGGCGAGGCGGACCGGATCGTGGTGCTGCTGACCCGCGACCACGGTCAGGTGCGGGCGGTGGCGAAGGGCGTGCGCCGGACCACCTCCCGCTTCGGCTCCCGGCTGGAGCCGTTCAACGTGGCCGAGCTGCAGCTGGTCACCGGCCGGAATCTGGAGATCGTCTCCCAGGCCCTGGGCAAGCGGGGCTACGGGTCGGTCATCGCCGCGGACTACGCCAAGTACACCGCGGCCGCCGCCATGGCCGAGGCCGCGGAGAGGTTCACCGAGAACGACGACGAGTCCGCGGCCCAGCAGTACCGGCTGCTGGTCGGCGCGCTGTCCGCACTGGCCCGCGGGCTGCACGAGCCCGGCGCGGTCCTGGACTCCTACCTCCTGCGCGCCGTGTCCACCGCCGGGTGGGCGCCGAGCTTCACGGACTGCGCCCGCTGCGGGGCCCCCGGTCCGCACGAGGCGTTCTCGGCGCCGCTCGGCGGCGCCGTCTGCCCGGCGTGCCGCCCGCCCGGGGCGGCCGCCCCGGACCCCGCCACGGTCTCGCACCTGTCCTCGCTGCTCACGGGCGACTGGGAGCGCATCGCGGCCGCGGACCCGCGCACGGCCCGGGCCGCGGCGGGCATCGTGGCGTCCTACGTACAGTGGCACCTGGAGAGGGCCGTCCGGTCCCTGCACCTCGTGGAACGGAGCTGACCATGCCCGGCTTTGCCGCCCCGCCCCCGCACCCCACCGGCGTCACCGCCCCGCCCATCCCGTCCCGGTTCGTGCCCCGGCACGTGGCCGTGGTGATGGACGGCAACGGACGCTGGGCGAACCAGCGCGGCCTGCCGCGCAACGAGGGCCACAAGGCGGGGGAGGCGGCGCTCATCGAGGTGATGGCCGGGGCCATCGAGCTGGGCATCCCCTACGTGAGCGCCTACGCCTTCTCCACCGAGAACTGGAAGCGGTCCCTCGACGAGGTCACGTTCCTGATGAACTACACCGCCGACGTCATGGAGCGCCAACTGCCCACCTTCCAGGAGTGGGGCGTCCGGATCCGGTGGGCCGGCCGCAGGCCCCGCCTGTGGCGGGCCGTGATCAACCGCCTCGAGGAGGCGGAGCGGGCCACACGCGACAACGACGTGGTGACCCTGACCATGTGCGTCAACTACGGCGGGCGGGCCGAGATCGCCGACGCCGCGGCGGCCATCGCCGCCGACGCGAAGGCGGGCCTGCTCAACCCGCGCAGCATCGACGAGGCCACGGTGCAGCGCTACCTCGACGAGCCCGACCTCCCGGACGTCGACCTGTTCCTGCGCTCCTCCGGGGAGCAGCGGATCTCGAACTTCCTGCTGTGGCAGTCCGCCTACGCCGAACTCGTCTTCCAGGACGTCCTGTGGCCGGACGTCGACCGCCGCACGCTGTGGGAGGCGGTGGAGGCCTACGCCCGCCGTGACCGCCGGTACGGCGGCGCCGTCGACCGGGTCACGGGTCCCGGCGTCTCCGCCTGAGCGGCCCCGGGCCGGCCGAGGGCGCGCAGCCACGCCACGAGGTCCTGCTGGGCGGCCCGCCGCACGGGCCCGCGGGAGAGATGGACGTCGTGCACCGCGCCCTCGTAGGAGCGCACGGTCACATCCGGGCCGAGGTCCGCGGCGTGCCGTCGGATCTGCCGGACGTCCAGCACCGTGTCGGCCGAGCGCATCCGCTCCGACCACCAGGGCCGGATGTGCGAGCGTGCCGAGACCTGGACCAGCACGGGAACCTGAAGGTCCAGCCCGCGCGAGACCTCACGTTGAGCTTGAAGTACAGCGTTGAGCCACCCCGGGGTGATGTCGAAGCTGGTCTCGGGCCGCCACCGCGGATCGATCGGCCACTCGCCCTCGGCGTGCTCGCTGATCACCCGGTAGTAGTGGCTGCGCAGCCGGGCCCGCACGGCACGGTCCGGACGCCGCCGGGCGAGACGGCCCAGGGCTGGCCGGAGGGCGGCGCCCACCGCGTCCGCGCCGTGGCTGCCCAGCCACGGGGCGTTCAGGGCCAGGCCCGCCAGCCGGCCCGGGTGGCGGGCCGCCCACAGGGCCGCGGTCAGGCCGCCGGTGGAATGACCCATCAGCACGAGTCGGCCGCCCGGCGCGGGCAGCCCGTCCTCGGCCAGCAGCGCGAGGGCGGCGGCGATGTCGTCGTCGTAGTCGGCGAGGTCAGTGGCGTGCCCGGGGCTGCCGGCGCCCTCGGCGAGCACCGCGTCGGTGAGGTTGCGCCCGTACCCGTGCAGGTCCAGGGCGTAGAAGCCGTACCCGGCCGCGGCGCACGTCCGGGCGAGCTCGGCGTTGAAGAAGTAGTCGGACCACCCGTGCAGGTACAGCACGACGTCGCGGGGGGCCCCGCCGGCGGCCGGTCGGCCGTCGGGACGGTGGCGCACCACCGTGGCGGTGGTGTGCGGCGCCGAGTCCGGCCCCAGGTCCACGGTGCGGGCGCGGAAATCCGGTCCCAGCACGTCGGGGACCCACGGGTCCGGGGGAGCGCTCAACCGGTCACCTCCCGCGGGCGGTCGTCGGCCCGCCCGAGGTGCTCGCGGGGCCGCCCGGGCGGTGGGGGGCCCTGTGGAAGACTGGGCCCATGCGCTTCTACCCTATGTTCTTCCAGGCCGTGTTCTCCCGGATGGACGCCGAGAAGGCCCACCGGGTGGGCTTCGCCGGCGTCCGGGCTGCCCGGGCCGTGCGGCTGAGCACGGCCCTGCGGGTCTACACCCGCGCCGATCCCGCCCTCGAGGTCGAGGCGCTCGGCCTGCGCTTCCCCTCGCCCTTCGGCCTCGCGGCCGGCTTCGACAAGGGGGCCGAGGGGATCGGCGCCCTGACCGACCTCGGCTTCGGCCACGTCGAGATCGGCACCGTGACCGCCCAGGCGCAGCCGGGCAATCCGCGCCCCCGGCTCTTCCGCCTCGTGCGGGACCGCGCCGTGGTGAACCGGATGGGCTTCAACAACGACGGCGCCGAGGCGGTGGCCCCGCGGCTGGCCCGGGCCCGGCGCGAGCTCGAGGCCGACCACCGCGGCCGCGCCCGGCCGGTGCTGGGCGTGAACATCGGCAAGACGAAGGTGGTCCCGCTCGAGGACGCGGTGGACGACTACCTGCAGAGCACCCGCACGCTCGCGCCCCTGGCCGACTACCTGGTGGTCAACGTGTCCTCGCCCAACACCCCGGGGCTGCGCCGGCTCCAGGACATCGAGAGCCTGCGTCCGCTCCTCTCGGCCGTGGGCGCCGCGGCCGACGAGGCCGCCGCCCGGCACGTGCCCCTGCTGGTCAAGATCGCCCCGGACCTCTCCGAGGAGGACGTCCTGGCCGTGGCCGACCTGGCGCTGGACCTCGGGCTCGACGGCATCGTGGCCACCAACACGACGATCTCCCGGGAGGGACTCGTCGCCGACCCCGCCGAGGTCGAGGCCTGCGGGGCCGGCGGGCTGTCCGGGGCCCCGC
Organism: Kocuria oceani; assembly: GCF_029524215.1. Taxonomy (NCBI): domain Bacteria; kingdom Bacillati; phylum Actinomycetota; class Actinomycetes; order Micrococcales; family Micrococcaceae; genus Kocuria; species Kocuria oceani. Next base: position 237,449 of record NZ_JARAMH010000007.1, read on the forward strand.
TGCGGGAGCGCTCCCTCGAGGTGCTGCGCCTGCTGCGCGAGCGCGTGGGGGACCGGCTCGTGCTCGTCTCCGTGGGCGGGGTGACCACCGCCGAGGACGTCCAGGAGCGCCTGGCCGCCGGCGCCACCCTCGTCCAGGGCTACACCGGGTTCCTCTACGAGGGGCCGTTCTGGGCCAGGAGCATCAACCAGGGGCTCGCGCGCCTGGCACGCCGCCGCGGCTGAGCCCGGGAACGGCTCCGCCCCCGGGCCGAGGGCACGGGGGCGGAGCGGGAGCCGTGGGGCCCGGTGGTCCGATCAGGAAGGACGCTCGCCGCGGGCGACCTGTGGCTTGGGCAGGCGCAGCCGGCGCATGGTGAACCCGCGCATCGCGGCGTACCAGCGCACGCCCGGCTCCACCGTCCCGAACTTGGCCCGGATCGCCTTCTTCATCCGGCCCGTGGACAGGACGGCGTCGGCGATGCCCAGGAGCATGAGCGCCCAGATGACGTAGACCCCGTAGGTGGCCACGTCCTGGATCGGGAAGAACAGCACGACCAGGGCCACCAGGGCCACGACCATCAGGTACTCGCCCACGTTGATCCGGGAGTCCACCCAGTCCCGCGCGAAGCGCCGCTGCGGGCCCTTGTCCCGCGGGCCGAGGTAGCGCTCGTCGCCGGCGGCCATCCCCGCCTGGGCCCGCATCCGCTGCTCGCGGGCGCTCTCCCGGGACTGGGCCTTGGCGGCCTTGCGGTCCTCGGGCACCAGGGGGCGGCGGCGGGCGGCTTCCTGCTCCCGCCGGCTCGGCGTCGGCCGGCCCTTGCCCGGGGTCTGCCGGGGGGCGGCCGGCTCGGCCCGGGGCGGCTCAGCGGTCACCGCGGTGGAACCCGCGCGGTCTGCGTCCTTCTTGCGTCCAAACACCCGTCAAGGATAGCCGACGCACCTGCGTCCCACCGCCGGGGCCCGCACGTAGGCTGGCCACCATGAACGCGCCGTACACCCCCACCGTCCCCGTTCCCCTCGACGCCGTGCGCGCGGCCGTGCACGCCGACCTGCCGAGGACCGTTGCCCAGCTGGCGGAGCTGGTGGCGGTCCCCGGCATCGCCCGGGAGTCCTTCGACGCCGCGCAGCTCGAGCGCAGCGCCGAGGCCGTCGCCGCCGTGCTGGCCGGCGCCGGGCTCGACGAGGTGGAGATCCTCCGGGTGCCCCTCGGGGACGGCCCGGGCCACCCGGCCGTCGTGGCCCGCCGCCGGCCCGCCCCCGGCTACCCGACGGTGCTGCTCTACGCCCACCACGACGTCCAGCCGCCGGGCCGGCGGGAGCTGTGGGAGTCCGACCCGTTCGTCGCCGAGGAGCGGGACGGACGGCTGTACGGCCGGGGCGCCGCCGACGACAAGGCGGGGATCATGGCCCACGTGGCGGCCCTGCGCGCCGCGACGGACCAGCGGGGCGAGGACCTCGGGCTCGGGGTGACGGTCTTCGTGGAGGGCGAGGAGGAGGCGGGGTCCCCGTCCTTCCGGGACTTCCTGGAGGCCTACCGGGACCGGCTGGCCGCCGACGTCATCATGATCGCCGACTCCGCCAACTGGGAGGTCGGGGTGCCGGCGCTGACCACGAGCCTGCGCGGCATGGTCGGGGCGGTCGTGGAGGTCTCCGTGCTGGAGCACGCCGTGCACTCCGGGATGTACGGCGGGCCGGTCCTGGACGCGCCCACGCTGCTGGCGCGGCTGATCGCCACCTTCCACGACGACGACGGCGCCGTGGCCGTCGCAGGACTGCACGCCGAGGACAGCACCGACCTCGTCTACGACGAGCAGCGCTTCCGCGCCGACGCCGCGGTCCGCGACGGCGTCCGGCTCGCCGGGCGCGGCTCCATCGCGTCGCGGCTCTGGACGCAGCCGGCGCTGTCGGTCACGGGGATGGACGTGACCCCCGTCGACGTCGCCTCCAACACGATCGCGCCCTCCGCCCGCGCCAAGATCAGCCTGCGGACAGCGCCCGGCCAGGACCCCGCCGAGGCGGCCGAGGCCCTGCGGCGGCACGTCGAGTCCCACGCGCCCTTCGGCGCGCACGTGCGCTTCGAGCTCGAGGAGACGGGGCAGTCCTTCCGCACCGACATGGGCTCCGAGGCGGCCCGCGTCGCGCAGTGGGCGCTGGGGGAGGCGTGGGGCCGTCCCGCCGTGGAGACGGGGATCGGCGGGTCGATCCCCTTCACCGCGGACCTGCTGGAGGTCTATCCTGGGGCGGACATCCTCATCACGGGCGTCGAGGACCCTGACTCGCGGGCGCACAGCGCCAACGAGTCCCTGCACCTGGCGGACTTCGAGCGCGCGGTGGTCGCGGAGACCCTCATGCTGCTGGGCCTCGACGACGCCGCCCGTTCCGGGCAGCAGCCCCGGGAATGAACCCGGGCGCCCGTCCGTTGTGCCCGTGACAGACCCGCCGCCGGCCCGAACCCGTGCGGCGACCCTCCACAGAAAGTGAGCATCATGAGCGTCACGACCGAGAACGGCGCCGCAGTGGACGGCCTGCCCACCCACGGCGTCGTGCTGACCGAGGTCGCGTCCCAGAAGGTCCGCGCCCTGCTCGAGCAGGAGGGCCGCACGGACCTCCGGCTGCGCGTGGCGGTGCAGCCCGGCGGCTGCTCCGGCCTCATCTACCAGCTGTACTTCGACGAGCGCATCCTGGACGGGGACTCCGTGCGGGACTTCGGCGGCGTCGAGGTCGTCGTGGACAAGATGAGCGTGCCCTACCTCGAGGGCTCGACCGTCGACTTCGAGGACACGATCTCCAAGCAGGGGTTCTCGATCGACAACCCGAACGCGGGGGGTTCCTGCGCCTGCGGCGACTCCTTCCACTGAGCCGCCCCGCACCTCTCGAGAGGCCCGCCGTCCGCCCGGACGGCGGGCCTCCGTGCGTTGCGGGAGCGTCCCCGGAAACCGGCCCGCACCGCGCCCCGGACCGCCGCGCGGACGCTGACACTGTGTCACCAGATGTCAGCGACTAGGGGTAAGCTCGGAGGGAAACATTCCACATGACTGTGTCCAGGCTCTGGGAATCGGGGCCTTCGGCGCGCAGACGACGAGCACGAGAAGAAGAGGAAGGGCCGTCTGTGAGTTCGCACACACGAACCGGCAGCCGCCGGCGCCGCGCGGCAAGGACGTCCGCGATCGCCGTCCTGGCAGCAACCGCGCTGACCGGTTGCTCCGAGGAGGCGAAGCTCGGCTGGATGCCCACCGAGCGGGGCGTCACCGACAACGCCGACATGATCCTGGACCTGTGGATCGGGTCGTGGATCGCGGCCCTGGCCGTGGGCCTGGTGACCTGGGGCCTCATGCTCTGGTGCATGATCGCCTACCGCCGCCGCAAGAACGAGACCGGCTACCCGCGGCAGGTGGCCTACCACGCGCCGCTCGAGGTCTTCTACACGATCGTGCCGATCGCGCTGATCATGTCCCTCTTCTTCTTCACGGTGCGCACGCAGGCCGCGATCACCACCCCGCACGACAACCCGGACGTCACCGTCCAGGTGTACGGCAAGCAGTGGGCCTGGGACTTCAACTACCTCACCGACGACGTGTGGGACACCGGCATCCAGGGCCACCTGGACGGCGAGGAGGGCGTGCCCGAGCGCGTGCCCACCCTCTACCTGCCCGTGGACAGCGACATCGAGCTGCAGGTCACCTCCCGCGACGTCATCCACTCCTTCTGGGTCCCCGCGTTCCTCGAGAAGGCGGACATGTTCCCCGGCCGCACCAACACCATCAGCATCACCACGGGCCGGGAGGGCTCCTACTTCGGCAAGTGCGCCGAGTTCTGCGGCGAGTACCACTCCGAGATGCTCTTCAACGTCAACGTGGTCAGCCAGGCCGAGTACGACGCCCACATCCAGTCCCTGCGCGACGCGGGACAGACCGGTGCGCTGGGCGCGGAGTACAACCGCGACTCCTATCCGGACCCGGGCGAGGAGTACGTGAGCGAGCCCGGCTCCGCCGGCGAGTTCCCGGACGTCGACCAGCCCGCCGACCTGTCCACGACCAACTAAGGAGTACCGGTGTCCACTCTCGAGTATTCACGGGACGAGGCAGCCACAGTCGCTCCGCGCGTGGTGCCCCGGTCCAAGGGGCGGATGGTCGTCAACTGGCTCACGTCCACCGACCACAAGACGATCGGGTACATGTACCTGATCTCCTCCTTCGGCTTCTTCTGCATCGCCGGTGTGATGGCGCTGCTGATCCGTG